>JBKJPI010000096.1:0-16292 GCA_046595235.1 Burkholderiales bacterium
AGAACAGGAGTCGATGACGTGACAGAACGCATATGGGACGAGTTCCTCACCGAACGGGACCGTGCCGTTTTCGCCGCCTCGGGCTATGGTTCGATGCAGGGTTTTGGCGAGCGGCCGGCACTGCTGGTAATCGACGGCAACTACAGCTTCTGCGGCGATCACCCGGAACCGATTCTCGAATCGATCAAGCGCTGGCGAAGCTCGTGCGGAGAGGAGAGCTGGCGCGGGATCAAGGTCATCAGGCGCCTCATCGACAGTGCTCATGACAAAGGCGTTCCGGTCATTTACACCACTGGAACGGCCAGGCCGGACCTTTGGAACAGGGGAAGCTGGCTGTGGACGAACAGCCGTTCGAACGAAGACGGGGTCGCGCGAAACACCGAGGGTGTCGACGGCAATACCATTGTTCCCGACATAGCGCCCGCACCGCAGGACATCGTCGTGCACAAGGAAAAGCCGAGTGGATTCTTCGGCACGCCCCTCGCCTCCTATCTCGCTCTGCTCGGCTGCGACAGTGTCATCATCACGGGCACGACGACCAGCGGATGCGTCCGCGCGACAGCTTGTGACGCCTTCTCGAACAACTATCGCGTCACGATCGTCGAGGACGGCTGCTTCGACCGCTCACAGGCCTCACACGCGATCAACCTGTGCGATATGAACGCCAAAATGGCCGATGTGCGTCCCAGCAGCGAAGTATTGAGCTTTCTCGAAGACTACCCCGCGGGACAGTTCACACTGCCCTCGGGTGCCGGGATGAAGGCCTGAGAAGAGGGGCGCAGGCTCGGTGAAAAGCGAAAGATCGCGACCCGCGCGCAGATTCGACTGCTACTCGTCCAGAACGAAATCGAAGTGCTTGCCGGCCGGGGCGTAGATCTCGAAGATCTCGAACACGCTTTCGCCGAGATTGCTGAGCGAGTGCTTCATGCCCGCCGGTATGAAGATGACGTCGTCCTCGCGAACAATGTGGGTCTCGCCGTCTGCGGTGAGGGTGCCTTCGCCACGCTTGACGATATACACGTTGTCCGCTTTGGTGTGGCGATGAACCTTCCCGCGCGGCCCGCCCGGCTTCAGCCGGTTCAGGTGAACGTCGACATTGTGCGTGCCGAGCGTCGTGTTGATCAGCTTGATCTTATCGCCGCGGCCTCCGTCCATTGATTCGCTCGGCGTATCGTTCAAATGCATGATCTTGAACATCGTAAAGACCCTCACATCAGGTGTTTGAGTATCAGAAATCCATACACTTTCGCTGCGTCCGTCACGCGCTCGACCGAGGCCATGTCGTTGTCGGTGTGCGCGTATTTCTCTTCGCCGGGACCGAAATTCGCCGTCGGTATGCCCATGTGATTCAGATAGCCCTGGTCGAACGCCGCCGCCGCGAAGTAGGTCTCAGCAGGGCGGCCGAGCATTGCTTCGTTCGCGCGCTGCAGCGCTTTGACGACGGTCGAATCCTCGGTCACCAGCGAGGGGTACATGAAGGGCCCCAGCCGCACGTCGACCCGGTAGCCCTTCCCGCTGGCCGGATCCTTGAAGTCCTCCATCTTTTTCAAGACGCGCTGGATGTCGTCGAAGGCTTCGTTCGGGTCATCACCGGGAAGGAGACGGCGGTCGACGGTCAGCTCGCAGCGATCCTGCACCGTGTGCGTGGAATCAGGGAAGCTGCGTATGTGATTCACGGTGAGCGTCTGCCGGCCGAGCTGCGGGTGTGTCTTGTCGAGTTTCACAGCGGTCGTCAGCAGGCGAATGACTTCCATCGCGCCCGTGATGGCATTCGCACCGTCCCACGGGCGGCTCGAATGACAGGGCGAGCCCGTGATCGTCACGAAAACGTCGATACGGCCGCGGTTGCCCAAAGTTATTTTGAGACTGTTCCCATACAGCACCGCCATGTCGGCGCGCACACCTGCGCCTTCGATCACGCTCCGGATCGCATCGTGCTTGCCCGTCTCGCCCGAGACGCAGCACACGAAAATGAGCATGCCGGAAATCGGCGCCTGTGAGGCGATCACGGTTTCCATCGCGTGTAGCATGGCCGCGAGGTTGGACTTCTGCTCGCTCGCGCCCTTGCCCAGAACGCACTCTCCCGGAAGGCCGTAGCCCGCGCCGTCGACAACGTCACCGGCGTACGGGTTCTTCATGGTCGCCGGCGGCTGATTCATCGCATGCCCAATGAGCATGAGTGAGCGCCCGCTCGTAGCGGCGCCGTAGCTCGCGAAGAGATTGCCCATGGCGTCGTAACGGACTACTGAAAAACCCATGTCACGTAAACGGGGCTCCATCGCCTGCCTGATGAACGCCTTCAGCAGAGGCTCTTCCTCGAGAAGCGCTGTCTGCGGGCTGGGCACCTTCACGAGCTCGATAAAAAGCGCCTTGGCGCGATCCCTTGAAACCCGCCCGTCGAGCAATTTTCTGATTGCGGCGTCGTCCACGGAATTCCCTTGTTCGACTCTTTCTATTGTTAATCGACTTTCAGGTTCAGCGTCTTCACCAGTTTGCGCCAACGTGCAAGCTCGCTGGTTATGTACGCCGAGAACTGTTGCGGTGTCATCGTGGTGGGCTCGGCCCCGAGACCTGCGAGCCGTTTGGTCATTTCCGGGCTTTGGACGATCTTCACGAGCTCCGCATGCAAGCGCGCAATGATCGGCTGTGGGGTGCCCGCCGGTGCCAGCACGCCGTTCCAGAGCGTCGAGTCGTATCCGGGCACCCCCGCCTCGGCGATCGTGGGCACGTCCGGCAACAGCGAAGAGCGTGCGGCACTCGTGAGCCCGAGCGCGCGGAGCCGTCCGCTTTTGATGTAAGGCAGCGCGGTGGGCATCGGCTCGAAGTCGATGTCGATCGCCCTCGAGAGCATGTCGGTCAGAACCTGGCCGCCGCCTTTATACGGCACGTGCAGGAGCTCGGTTGCGGTCGCCATCCTGAAAAGCTCACCGGCAAGGTGCTGCGAAGTCCCCGGGCCTACACTTCCGAACTTGAGCTGCCCCGGATTGGCTTTCGCCATTGCAACGAGCTCGGCGACAGAACGTGCGGCGAGCTGCGGGTGCACGAGCAGCACGCTACCCAGTGCTGAAACCGTAGAGATCGGCACGAAATCCTTCACCGGATCGTACGTCAGCCGGTACAGGTTGGGCGCGACCGCGATCGCGCTCGACGAGCTGAACAGCAGTGTGTGGCCGTCCGGCGTGGCCTTCGCTCCGACGCTCATGCCGATCGTCCCACTCGCGCCGGGGCGGTTGTCGATTACCGTGTTAACCCCGAGGCTTTCACCTAATGCCTGCCCGAAGACGCGGGCGAGGGTATCGTTGAGCCCTCCCGCGGCAAACGGCACGACAAGACGCACGGGCTTGGTGGGATATAGAGGCCCGCTCGCGCCCTGTGCAGGACCGTGAGCCGCGAGCGCGAGGCTGCACATCGAAGCGGCGAGGGTCAATTTCATGCGAACCTCCTTCGGCTGAGCATTAATTGCCAGCGGTGGGCAGCCACAGCCCGAGCCCCTTCTCGAGCGCACGCTGATAGATGAAGTGGGCCAGCGCCACATCCTGCGAGACGAGGCCCGTCGTGTGAATCAGGATGCGCTCGTCCGCGTTTTGCCGGCCGTGCTTCTGGCCCGCGACGAGCTCCTGAATTTCCGCATGCAGCTGCTCGCGCGAGAAGAGCCCGGTCTGAATAGTGTTCTTGAAATCCTTCTGGAGCATGTTGAATTCCCAGCTGTCGATTACCACCTTGTCCATCTTCGCCCAGCCGGCGGGGTCGAGCTCGCGTCGTGCAAGAGAGATGAATGTGGCACCGGGCTTCACCCACGGTTCGCGGCTCACGATCTCGCCTGATGTGGTGCCGCCCACGACGATATCGGCGCCGCGCACCACGTCCTCGACGGATTCCTTCGTAACGACTTTGGTGCCGAGCTCTTTCGACCACTTCTCGGCGAACGCCTGCCGCGTCTCCGGCCGGCGCGAGGTGCAGCGGATTTCGTCGAACTTGTACAGGTGCGCGAGGCAGCGGAGCGCCGCCGTTCCCATGGAACCGATCCCGACGAGACCGAGGACTTTCGGATTCGTTGGTCCCACCCATTTGCACGCGAGCACGGCTGAAGCCGCGCTTCTCAGCACATAGCTCCAATGCTCGTCCACGATCGCGAGTGGCTCGCCCGTTTTCGGATCCGAAAGAAAGATGTAGCGCGCGCAGTCGAGCCCGCCGACCGTGTTGCGCACGCCATCGTCGTAATAGTTATAGAGCCGGATGCCCGTCGCGGGGATTTCCTTGAGGAAGGCGCCTTTAACGTGCCAGTGATTGTTGAACTCTTCCGCGACATCGAGCTTGAAGCTCGGGGGCGAGGCCAGGACGACGCTGCCGTTGGCGTGCATCCTGTAGATCCGTTCGCAAACTTCGAAGGCCTCTTTCGCGCCCAGCAGCTCCAGCGTGTCCTTGTAAGACACGAAAAGTACTCCGCGATTCTGTGTCAAACAACCTCTCCCTGGTGTGGCAGCGTGTGCAAATTTCTGTGAAGTAACGGCGCTTCACATATCTATTCAGGCTTGATGTTGCCTGACTTGATTACGCCGGCCCATTTGTTGAATTCTTTTTTGACGAACGCTGCCGCCTCCAGCGACGTATTACCGACGGGGTCCGCACCGACTTTCTCGAATGCGCTTTTCACCTCGGGTTGCTGGAGTGCTTTTCGCAGCTCCGAGTTGAGCCTCGCCACGATATCCGGCGGCGTCTTCGAGGGCACGAACACCGCGAGCCAGAGGTTCACGTCGAATCCCGGAAAACCCGATTCAGCAATGGTTGGCAGGTTCGCAAGCGCCGGCGCGCGCTTGTCGCCGGTCGTAGCAAGTCCGCGCAGCCGGCCATCCTTGATGAACGGCAGGGCAGCCGTAATGCTGCTGAAAGTCATCTGCACCTGACCGCCGACGAGATCGGCCATCGCCGGGCCGCTGCCTTTGTAGGGCACATGCAGAAGATTCTGTTTGATACGCTCTTTGAAAAACTCCCCGGCCATGTGCGGCGTCGTACCGATGCCGGCTGACGCAAAGCTCAGCTTTCCCGGCTGCGACTTCGCCAGAGCGACGAGCTCCTGCACGCTGTTCGCCGGCACTTTTGCGTTGACGGCGAGCACCAGCGGCGAGGATGAGATGACCGTGACGGGCAGCAGATCCTTATGAATGTCGTACGGTATTTTGGGGAGCAGGCTGGGACTGATCACAATGGCGGGATCCATGATCAGAAGTGTGTAACCGTCGGCGCTCGCTTTGCTCGTGATGTCGACGCCGATCACGCCGCCTGCGCCCGGCCGGTTATCGACCACCACGCTCTGACCGAAGGCATCGGAAAGCCGCTGCGCCATCAGTCGCCCAACGTAATCGACGATGCCTCCCGGTGCATAGGGCACGATCATGCGCACTGTCTTTGAAGGATAGGTCTGTGCCAGCGCAGGCGAGGCTATGGCACTCGCAAGCAGGAGTACAGCGAAGTTCGAACAGGATGGTTTCACGATCATTCCGCAGGGTGGCAAAGGGTAAGTCGATAGAACCGCTGTCTAACTTCTGATACGATTCTCATAAATATTACACGAACGCCGGGTGCCGCTCCGGCGCAAGCCTCGCACGGCATGAAACCGCCGCCTTTTAGCTATTACGATCCCGAGACGGTCTCTGAAGTGGTCGCCTTGCTGGGCAGCCACGAGAACGCGAAGGTGCTGGCCGGCGGGCAGTCGCTGATGCCGATGCTCAACATGCGCTTCGTGCTGCCGGATCATGTCATCGACCTTAATCGCGTGCCGGCGCTCTCTTACATACGGGAGGTGCCGGGCGCGCTGGAAGTCGGCGCGATGACGCGGCAACGCGATCTCGAGCTCGACGCGACGGTGCGCGTGCGATGTCCGTTGCTGGCCGAGGCAATCCTCGAAGTCGGTCATCAGCAGACACGCAACCGCGGCACGCTTGGCGGATCACTATGCCATCTCGATCCATCGGCAGAGCTTGTTGCAGCCGCCATGGCGCTCGACGCTGTCGTGAGCGTCACGGGGCCGAGGGGTGCGCGGGAAATACCGTTCGTGCAGTTCCCGCTGGCTTACATGACGCCGGCTGTCGAGCCCGACGAGATTCTGACGGGCGTGCGCTTTCCGCTGTGGCGCGCAGGCCACGGCTACGGTTTTGTCGAGTTCGCGCGGCGGCATGGCGATTTTGCCGTCTGCTCCGCCGTGGTTCTGCTCGAGAGAGAGGGCGGCGGCAAGATCACTCGCGCATCGGTGACGGTTGCCGGGCTCGCGCCTGCGCCCACGCGCGTGACGGCAGTCGAGCAGGCGCTCGTCGGCAACCCGGTATCGGACGCTTTGTTCCGCGACGCAGCCGAGCATTGCCGCAAGCTCGAGGCGATGGGCGACGTGCATGCCCCCGCGTCGTATCGGCAGCATCTGGCCGCCGTGCTGACGCGGCGCGCGCTGGAAAAAGCGAGCGCCCGATGCGCGTAACGCAACCAAAGTGCAGAAGCGCATGAGTGAAACACGTAGCATTGCGGTGACGGTGAACGGCAAACGCCGTGAGCATGAAGTCGAAGTGCGTCTCACGCTCGCGGATTTTTTGCGCCATCAGCTCGAGCTCACCGGCACGCACCTTGGCTGCGAGCACGGCGTTTGCGGCGCGTGCACGGTGTTGTGCGACGGACGCTCGGTGCGTGCGTGTCTCATGCTTGCGGTGCAGGCGCACGGGCACGAGATTACGACGGTCGAAAGTCTCGCGCCCGGTCCGGACCGACTGCATCCTCTGCAGGAAGCGTTCAGCGCGAACCACGGGTTGCAATGCGGATTCTGCACGCCGGGCATATTGATGACCCTGGTTGAGTTCCTTCGCGATTCCCCGAACCCTACCGAAGAAGAAGTGCGCGTCGCCCTCTCCGGCAATCTCTGTCGGTGCACGGGCTATCAGGGGATCGTCGCCTCCGCGCTCGACGCCGCGAAGCGACTGCGCACAGCGGAGCGCCGATGAGCGGGAAGGTGTTCGGACAGTCCGTGCGCCGCCGGGAGGATGCGGATCTTCTGCTGGGCCGAGGGCGGTTCGTCGACGACATTCGGCTTCCGGGCATGCTCGAAGCGGCGTTCGTGCGCAGTCCGCACGCGCACGCAGCCTTACGCGGTATCGATAAAACCGCGGCGCTCGGTGTTCCAGGCGTGCACGCGATTTTCACGCTTCAGGATCTGCTGCCGCATTTGCAGACGGAGCGGCTCGTCGTCGGCCTCCCCAGTAAGAGCTACAAGCAGGACCGCAATCGCCCGGTGCTCGCCCATGACGAGGTCGTTCATGTCGGCGAGCCCATCGCGATCGTCATCGCAGACAGCCGCTATATCGCCGAGGATGCGGCTGCGCTCGTCGATGTCAACTACGATCCGTTGCCGGCCGCATCCGATTGCCGGGACGCACTCAAGCCCGATGCGCCGCGCGTTCATCGTAACGCCCCTCACAACCTGCTCGCTGAGTTCGCGATGGCGTACGGTGATGTGGACCGAGCGTTTTCCGGCGCGCCGCATGTGTTCCGCGAATCGCTGCATCAGCATCGAGGCGGCAGTCACTCGATCGAATGTCGCGGGGCGGTTGCTGTTCACGATGCCGCCGAAGACCGCCTGACGCTGTGGAGCTCGACCCAGATGCCGCACGCGGCGCAGCGCATCTTGTGCGACCTCCTCGGCCGCGACGAGAACCGCGTGCGCGTCATTACGCCGGATCTGGGCGGCGGCTTCGGACCGAAGCTCGTGTTTTACCCGGAGGACGTGGTGACCGCGCTCAGTGCGCTCCTCATCGGCAGACCGGTCAAATGGATCGAAGACCGGCGCGAGCACTTCGTCGCGACCACCCAGGAGCGCGACCAGTACTGGGAGGTCGAGATCGCGGTGGATGCCAACGCCCGTATCCTCGGAATTCGCGGCAGCCTGATTCACGATCACGGCGCCTACACCGCGCGCGGCGTCAATCTGCCGCACAACGCGGCGGAAACGGTGACGTTACAGTACGATGTCCCGGCTTATCGGATGCAGATCCAGGTCGCGCTCACCAACAAGGTCGCGGTGTCGCCGGTGCGCGGCGCAGGACATCCGCAGGGCACCTTTGTCATGGAGCGTCTGCTCGACCGCGTGGCGCGAGAGCTCGAGCTCGATCGAGCGGAAGTGCGACGGCGTAATCTCATTCCCGCCAGCAAGATGCCTTACACCACGCAGCTGAAGGCGCGCGGCGGTATGCCGGTGGTGCTCGACAGCGGCGATTACCCCGGATGCCAGGCGCAGATCCTCGAGCATGCGGGATGGATGGGTTTTCCCGCGCGACAGGACGCAGCGCGTGCGCAGGGGCGATACATCGGCATCGGATTTGCGAACTACTGCAAAGGCACCGGGCGCGGGCCGTTCGAATCCGCAACCGTGCGTATCGCGCCGTCGGGCAAGGTTCATGTGTATACCGGGGCGTCTGCGATGGGGCAGGGCACGCACACCATGCTCGCTCAGGTGGTGGCGGAACAGCTCGGCGGCGCGCTCGATAACGTGACCGTGACTACAGGTGATTCGTCGGCCATCTCGATGGGGCTCGGGGGCTCGAACAGCCGTCAGGCGGTGCTCGCGGGATCGTCGGCACATCTTGCGGCGCTTTCGGTCCGCAAGAAAGCGTTGAAGATCGCGAGCCATTTGCTCGAAGCGGACGAATCCGAGCTCGAGCTCGAGGACGATCGTATACAGGTGCGGGACATTCGCGATCGCAGCGTGACGCTCGGAGAAATCGCACGCTCGGTCGCCGGTACCGCGGGGTATGCGTTGCCGCCCGACGTCACACCCGGCCTCGAAGCGACCGAGCATCACGTCATCGACGACATGGCGCACGCGAATGGCGCGGTAGTGATTGAAGTCGAGGTCGATATCGAAACAGGCGGCGTGAAAATCACAAGGTTCGTCGGGCTCCACGACTGCGGACGGATCATCAATCCGATGCTCGTCGAGGGCCAGATCCTCGGCGGCACGGCGCATGGGATCGGCAACGCGCTCTTCGAGTGGATGGGCTTTGATGAGAATGCGCAGCCCGTGACGACCAATTTGGGAGAGTACCTGCTGGTGACTGCGACCGAGATGCCCCACGTGGAAAATATCTATCGCGAGTCGCCGACACCGCTCAACCCGCTCGGTGTGAAAGGCGTGGGCGAGTGCGGGGTGGTACCGGTAACCGCGGCTGTGGCGTCTGCAATCGAGGACGCGCTGAAGCCTTTCGGCGTGCATATCACACAGAGTCCGATCTTTCCGGCGCAGATCGTTGCGCTCATCGCCGAAGCCCCGGGCACGGTCGAATGAACGACGCGCGGGTTGACTGTTCGCTACCAGGTCGCCACGCCGCTGCGCTCGTCGCGATGACAACGCCAGGACAGCGCCATGACAACCTCCAGTTGTTGAAAGCCGGGACGACAGACTGTCGGCAAAACGCAGTGGCCGGCCGCGCACTTACTGTCCTGATCTGCAAACTCGCATGCGCCGCGCTTTGCGTGCTGGCAGCCGGCGGAGCTGCGGCCCAGCAATACCCGACCCGCCCGGTGCGTGTGATCGTCGCCTTCGGGCCCGGCGGCATCGCAGACACGATCGCGCGACTTGTCAGTCAGAAGCTCGCCGGTCGACTCGCGCAGCCGATGGTGGTCGACAATCGCACGGGTGCCGGCGGCACAGTCGGCGCGAAGATCACGGCAGGCGCGGCCCCGGACGGCTACACGCTGTTGGTCACGACGGCAGCGGTCGCAGTGAACGCGAATGTTGCGAAGGATGCGCTTGATCCGCGGGCACAACTGACGCCGATCGCGCTCGCCGCGAGCGCGCCGACGATATTCGCCGTGCACCGCTCCGTCACCGCGAAAAGCCTGATGGAATACGTGCGCAACACCAAAGGCGGGCGCTTCAATTATTCGACGGCAGGGGTCGGTACTACGGAACATCTCGCAGCGGAATTCGTATTCAGGGCGGTGCCGGGAATCGAGGCGACGCATGTGCCGTATCAGGGCGGCGCGGCGCCGGTCGCGGCGGTGGTCGGCCAGCAGGTCGACATGACATCGACTACGGTGCCGACGGCGTTCCCGTTCATCAGACAGGGCGCGCTGAGAGTGCTGGCGATTGCAAGCCGCAAGCGTAATGCGGTATTGCCTGAGGTGCCTACACTGGCGGAGTCCGGCTTCCCCGACCTCGAAAACGCATCGTGGATCGCGTTCTTCGCGCCCGCCAAAGCGCCGGCCTTCGTCGTACAGAAGCTGAACGCCGAGATCAACGACGCGCTGCGTCAGCCGGACGTGCGCGAGCGCCTCGCGTTGCTCGGCTTCGATCCGCACGCGATGTCGTCCGCCGAATTCGCGGCTTTCGTCAGGAGCGAAGTGGACAAGTGGGCGAAAGTGATCAAGGCCACGGGAATCACGCCCAACTGAAGCGGTCTATCCGCTGACGACCTGGGCTCGACATTCGGAGGTGCATATGCGCTTATCGGCACGACTGGCGATATCTGTTATCAGCGCGTTGAGCGTTATCGCAGCAGAGGGGGCTCACGCGCAACAATTTCCAAACCGCCCGATCCGTCTTGTAGTGCCGTTCGCTCCCGGCGGCAGCGCCGACTTCACGGCGCGCCTCATCGCGCAAAAGCTTTTCGACGCTTCAGGCAGGCCCGTGGTCGTGGACAATCGCGGCGGCGCGAGCGGAATGATCGGCAACGACCTCGTCGCGAAGTCGCCGCCGGACGGCCATACGCTTACGATCGGCACGCTCGGTCCGTTCGCCGTCAATGCAAGTCTGTTCGACAAAATGCCCTACGACCCGGTCAGGGACTTTGCCCCCGTCACGCTGACAGGCTCGGCCTCGCACATGCTGGTCGCGCATCCTTCGCTGCCGATCAGAAGCGTGAAGGACCTCGTCGCGCTCGCACGCGCGAGGCCTGGTCAGCTCACGTTCGCTTCGAGCGGAATCGGTAACGCCACCCATCTCACGGGCGAGCTTTTCAAGCACACCGCTAAAGTGAACGTGGTCCACGTGCCCTACAAAGGCGGCGGCCCTGCGATGAGCGACCTCATCGGCGGGCAGGTGTCGTATTCGTTTGCCAGCATGCCCTCGGCGCTGCCCCACGTACGTAGCGGAAGGCTGCGCGCGATCGCTGTGAGCGCGGGCAAGCGCTCGCCTGCAATACCGGAGCTGCAAACCGTAGCCGAGTCTGGCCTCCCGGGATTCGCAGCTGAAGACTGGCAGGGAATCCTCGTGGCGGCGAAAACACCCCCTGACATCGTCGCGAAGCTCAATATCGAATTGCAGCGGGTACTCACACTTCCCGAAATCAGAGAACGACTGCTGGTCAACGGATTCGAAGCGAGGACCAGCACGCCTGAAGCATTTGCTGCATTGATGAAGTCTGAAACGGAAAAATGGACGAGAGTGATCAGGGAAGCCGGCATCAAGGCCGAGTGAGTCATCCCTGAGAAATCACGTCGTCGTAGCTCCGGAAAGATTTCATTCGACCTTGATCCCGGCTTTCGCGATCACTTTGCTCCACAACGCCATTTCTTTCGACAGACGGGCGGCGAAGTCTTCGGGGGTGCCCCCCGCGGTTGCGCTGCCGTCGCTCTGCAGTCGATCGATCACCGCTTTGTTGTTGAGAATTTTTCCGAATTCGCTGTTGAGCCGGTCGACGACCGTCCGCGGCGTGGCGCGGGGAGCGATGACGCCGTTCCAGTTGTTGACCTCGAAGCCAGGCAGCCCGGACTCGGCCACCGTCGGAATGTTCGGCTCGGCACCAACCCGTTGCGCCGTCGTGACCGCGATGCCGCGCAGCCTGCCGCTGCGCACGTGCGGCAATGTCGGCAGGATGCTGCCGAAGATGACCGTGGTGTTTCCCGCGATGGTGTCGATGAGCGCCGGGCCCGTGCCCTTGTAAGGGATGTGCGTCATCTTCACGCCGGCCATCATGCCGAAATGCTCTACGCCGAGATGCGACAGCGCGCCCGCTCCGGTCGATGCGTAGTTGAGATCGCCGGGGTTTTTCTTCGCGAGCGCAATCAGGTCGCGGGTCGTTTTGACTGGCAGGGAGGGATGCACTGCAACGAGAAACGGGCCTTGCGTGAGCTGAATGATCGGCTGCACATCCTGCACCGCGTCGAACGAAAGCTTGTAGAGACTCGGATAGCTCGCAAAGTTCGACACGATCACCGTCAGCGTATGACCGTCCGGCGCCGCTTTGATTCCGAGCTCGGTGGCGATGACGCCGCTTGCTCCGGTGCGGTTTTCGACGACGACAGGCTGACCGAGCGCTTCACTGAGCCGCGGCGCCGTGGTGCGCGCAATAAAATCGCTTCCCCCGCCTGGGGCGGAGCCCACAAGAAGACGAACAGGCTTTGTCGGATACGCCTGGGCGATGGCGTACGTCGGGGCGATCGCAACTCCCAGCGAAACCAAGAAAGGGATCGATCTACGCATATTCGTTATTCGCCATCTGCCATCACCCGCTCGCTCACATCGAGCGGAGCATTCAGCTGCACACCCACCGGCAGAATGCCGGCGCCTTCATAGCCCTCGCGCTGTTCTTTCGGTATCACGCGTCCTTCGGGGTCGGACAGCCAAAGTCGCAGCAGGTGGCGCTTGCGTTCGGGCTCGGGCCAGTCTTCGTAAGCGCGGCGCGAGTGAAGTGTCACGTAGTTGTTCAGGAATTGCACGTCGCCGGGGCGGAAAGGAATGTCCGCCGCGCATTCTTCGACCACCTGGCGATACGCTTCGATCGCTTCCTTTTGTTCCGGCGTAAGCGGCGGAACGCCAGGCAGGCCCTGCGCCTTCTCGATCGCAGAGCCGGCGCCCATCGCGCTGAAATAACCCTGCGTGAAAGTGAACATCGGCTGCGTGAACCAGGGCGCCTGGCCTGGATTCACGTCTCCCTTTCGAGAGCGGTAGAAATCCTGCGTCAGCACTGCGACGAGGTCGGGCCTCACCTCGAGCATCCGGTTGTAGACGGTGACCGCGCTCGCGACGCGGCTCGCGCCGCCGCTCATCGGCGTCTTGAGACAAAGCAGACCCACGTAGTCACAACCGTCGGCGTGGAAGCGCAGCTCAGCGCGGGTAAGGTAGCCGCGCGTCGTCGGATTGGCGTAATCGCCGCCGAGATCCTTGACGTGTCCGAGGATGTGGCCCTGCATGTTCTGGGACATCGGCCGCCCGAGATACGAGCCGAGCCCGAGGTATGCGATCGCCTGACCAGGCCTGTCGAGCGCGTCTATCGGGAAGTTCTGCAGCATGACGATGCCGCGGCCGTCGAGCAGCTCGCGGCGGACGTCGGCCATGATTTCGCCGAACGCCCGCAGCGGGAAGTTCTCCCGGCTGACCTGCTCTGGCGGTATCGAGCTGCGTTGAATCGATTCTGTAGCTGCAACGAGCTCGGCGCGATCTGCGTTGGTTAGCGGGTAGCTCCAGCTTTTGACGTTTTCCAAGGACTCGGGCAGCCAGCCTGCCGGATCGATGACGGGCGCCATCGCTTTTGCGGGAGCACGCTTTGCGCAGTCATATGTGCGAAACGATTTCATTACAGCCATCCTCGCGTTCTAACGCCGACCTGCAAACCGGTTCTGTCCTGCCGAATTCTTGGGGTGTGTCAGGAGCAAAGTAGAGAAATAGGCGAAAGTGGATCAGGACGTTCGGCATGAGACCGAGCTGAGCCGTTCAGAACACCTCGATCTTCATCGTCCTGACAACGGCCGCCCACCGCTTTTGCTCTGAGACCAGCATCGCGTGAAAGGCTTCCGGGGAGCCTGCGATGAGGTCCGTGCCATCATTCAGGAAACGATCCCGAAGCTCAGGCGTGCGCAGGATGGTAGCGACCGCCTCGTTGATCAAGAGAACTATCCGGCGCGGTGTGCCGGCCGGCGCAAGCATTCCGTTCCAACTGGTGGTCGAGAAACCTGGTAGGCCCGACTCGGCGATGGTCGGCACGTCGGGCAGTGACGGGATGCGTTTTCCGGCGGTTACAGCGAGCGGGCGCAGCCGCCCCGCCTTGATGAAAGGCAGCGCTGGAAGCGAGCTCACGAAAATAACGGGAACATTGCCGGCAGCCGTGTCGGTCAGCGCAGGTATCGAAGCTCTGTAAGGTATGTGCGTCATCTCGATGCCGGCCATGCGCTTGAACAGCTCACCCGAGAGATGGCTTGCCGAACCGGTGTCCGACGAGGTGAAGTTGAGCGTGGGACTGCGCGATTTCGCATGGGCGATAAGCTCGCGCACGTTCGTTACCGGCAGCGCCGGGTGGACGAGCAGTAGAAAAGGTTGTTCGCTGATCGCCACCACCGGGGCGAATCCGCCGATCGGATCGTAGCTCTGGCGCTTGTACACCAATGGTGCGGTGATATGCGTGATGGCGATGACCGCGAGCGTGTAGCCGTCGGGGGACGCGCGAGAGACGATTTCAGTGCCGATCGTGCCGCTCGCGCCCGGACGGTTGTCCACCACCACCGGGTGCCCCCATCGTTCGGTCAGGCGCGCCGCCAACAGGCGCGCCATGATGTCGACCGCGCCGCCCGGTGGAAGCGGGACGACGAGCCGCACGGGTTTTGTCGGAAATGAGCGTTCCTGTGCGCTCACGCTGCTTTGAGCCGATGCCGTCGCAGTCATTCCGCAGGCGAGCGCAATGATCAGTGCCCACTGCGTGCTGCCTATCACTCGATGGTTTTTGAGCATCAGGCGATCCCCTCTACGTCCAATGGCGCATTGAGCTTCACGCCGGCGGGCAAGACGCCGCGCCCCGCGCGTCCCTCGCGTTGCGCCTTCGGAACCGGCCGGCCGTCGGAATCCGCCAACCAGAGCCGCAGCAGGTGGCGTTTGCGCGCCGGTTCCGGCCAGTCTTCATACGCGCGCCGGGAGTGCAGCGTGACCCAGTTGTTCAGGAACTGCACGTCGCCGCGTCGAAACGGAATCGCCGCCGCACACTCAGCGGCCACTTCCCGGTAAAGCCTTATGGCGTCCTTCTGCGCCTGACTCATCGGCGGAACGCCGGGCAGCCCCACCGCCTTGTCGATGCCGGCGCCGGCGCCGATGGCGGAGAGATAGCCCTCGTTGAATGAGAACACCGGCTGCTTGAACCACGCCTCGTCGCCGGGATTCACGTCTCCGGTGCGGGAACGGTGGAAATCCTGTGTAAGCACTTCCACCAGGTCCGGCCGGCGCTCCAGCATCCGGTTGTAAATCGTCACCGAGCTGGCCACCAGGCTTGCGCCACCGCTCATCGGTGTTTGCAGGCAGAGGAGCCCCACGTAGTCGCAGGCGTCGGAGTGGAATCGCAACTCGTCGCGTGTCAGGTATCCGCGCGTCCCGGGATCGGCATAGTCGCCCCCCAGATCTTTTACATGGCCGAGGATATGGCCTTGCATGTTCTGCGACATCGGCCGCCCGAGGTAGGAGCCGAGCCCGAGGTAGGCAATGACCTGCCCCTGCCGGTCGAGTTGCTCCACTGGAAAGTTCTGCAGCATGACGATGCCGCGTCCGTCGCGCAGCTCGCGGCGGACGTCGCGCAGGATTTCAGCGAACGCGCGAAGTGGAAAGTTCGTGCGGCTCACGTCCTCGGGCGAAATGGCGTTGCGCTGTATCGATTCGGTGGCTTCGATCAGCTCGGCGCTGTCGCCGTCGGTAAGCTGATAGCTCCAGCCCTCGACGTCGTTCAGCGACTCGGGCGACCAGCCGGTCGGGTACAGTACCGGCGCCATCGCCCGCGCGGGAGCTCGTTGGGTGTCGTTGAAGCTGCGAAACGATCTCGACTTCGACTTGGCCATACGCGACCCCCGATAAGACTAATCCACCCGCGCGCCGCTGAGCTCGACGACTTTTTTCCACTTCACGATCTCGGATTCGACGAATGCGGCGAATTCGTCAAGCATCTTGGTGCCGGGCTCGCCGCCCTGCAGCAGAAACTGCTCTTTCGTTTTTGGTGCGGCCAGTATTTTCGCAGTCTCGCCGGCGAGGCGTTTGACCACATCGACCGGTGTTCTGGCGGGGACGAACATACCGGTCCAGCTGCTCACTTCGTAACCCGCAACTCCGCTCTCGGCAATCGTCGGAAATTGAGGCGCGCCCGCGAATCGCCGGGCGCTCGTTACAGCCAATCCACGAAGCCGTGCCGCGTTGACGTGCTGAAGAACGCTCGGCAGGCTAGCGAACATCACCTGTACGTGACCGCCCAGGAGATCGATGACTGCCGGGCCGCCGCCTTTGTACGGCACGTGCACCATATTCGTTTTAGTCAGCGCCTTGAAAAGCTCGGCCGAAAGATGGACGGACG
>JBKJPI010000648.1:0-5570 GCA_046595235.1 Burkholderiales bacterium
TGCTACGACTACAACAACCAGATCATCCTCGGCAACGCGTTCGAGGAAGGTGTTCTCGAAATTCTGAACGGTGCGAAATACCGCCTGCTGCGGCACGCCCACCGCATGAAACAGTTCGGCATGTTTCCCTATTGCGATCAATGTGACCAACTTCTGCCGCATGCAGATGCGCTGGTGTACACGAATCGGCACAACCTCCCCGCCGAAGAAGCCGTGAAGCTCTCGAATACGGATCTTTTCAATCTAGCCGATGGTCGGCAGCTCGAAACCGATCGCATGAGTGAGCGCTACCGCGCGCGCGGATAATCGGCTGCGCGCTTAGAGCGTGAGGCTGCACGCCCATCGCTCGGCCGAGGCCTTTCTCGCAGCGCTGAAGTCGACCCGCTGCGTCCATTACGCAATATTTGACCGTAGTGCGACGTCGGCCATTGTGCTCCACGAGGTCGAAGCGCTCGCGAACCGACACTCACACGTCGATGTAATAGCGGAAGCTCCGCTGCGCACAGCGGCGGAATACCTTCTACGCGCCTACTTCGACGGCGCAGCGCGCACCGACAGTCATGCCGCCTTCGCCTATTCATCACGGGTGCTGCTGGCGGTACCTGACTATCCGGATGTCGCGCTGTTGTTCGTGCTGCGGGCGCTTGAAGCACGTGAGCCCGACGCGACTCTGCATGCCTTGATCGAGGACCCTTGGAAAGCTGCATTGGCGTTGTCCGACTTCAACGGCGGCGCACCGCCAGACTTCAAAGCACCCGTGAGACGCGGCCTCGCCCGCGCCGGGCGAAGCTTCGGGCGCAGCCTGTTAGCCAAACACCTGCTTGCAGCTCCGGATGTCCTCGTCTTCACCCTCGGTGATGCGCTTTCCAACGGCGGCACGGATACGTATTTCGGCGACCTGGCGGAGAGCCTTGGCAGCCGATGCCGGGTGGCCACTGTTTACCTCGCTCCGGGCAAAAGACTGCGCCTGCGATCTGACGAAAGCGTCGCGCCGCTCGAAGCCTTTCTGAAGCCGGCAGATGCATTGGCTGCATACGTTGGGGTGCAATCGGTGAGAGCTTCCCACGGCCCCAGCACTGACGCGCTAACTGCATTCTTGCAAGCGCGCGAGTACGCTTCGGGTGAAGTCGTAATGCTCAACGTGATTGCTCGTGCATTGGAGCACATGTTCGCGCAATTAAAACCTAAGACCGTGGTCTACCCGTTCGAGAACCGCACGTGGGAAAAGCACCTGCTGCGCGCGGCGCGGCGCCACGGTGTGCGTCGCTGTATCGGCTATCAGCACAGCTCGCTCACCCCGCGTCATCTCGCCTTCAGCGGCGCTGCCGGACTCGCGGGCATGGCAGATTTGCCAGATGCGATTATCACGTGTGGGACAGTGACGGCTGAGCTCATATCCGCGAACATTCCACAGGCCAGGTCGCTGGTGGTCGCAGGCGCGGCGCTGCGCGCAGCCCGGCAGCGCGTGCCCCCGCCAAGCGGATGGGGAGTGCTTGCACCGATATCGTCGAGCCGTGCGGAAGCGTGGGAAATACTTCGCGTGCTGCATAAGTACAGCCGCTCATCGTCAGGTCCGATCATCGTGAGGATGCATCCCGCCATACCCGCAGGCGATCTTTTTGCAGCATTCGATTGGCCGGAACACGTCATGCTATCGAATGGTCGCACGCTGGCAGAAGACTTTGCCGCCACAGCGATCGTTCTCTACAGTTCCGCGACCGTTGCCCTCGAAGGCATGCTTTATGGGCGGCTGCCCATTTACCTCGACATCGGTGACGTCCCTTCAGGCGATCCGATCCAAGGCGACCACCGTTTCGTCACGAAAGTACGCACAGCACCAGAGCTGACAGAAGCTGTTTTACGCATCAGCGGCAGCGGTGACTCCGATCTCGCAAGCTTGCGCGAGGAGGCGCGCGCTTACGCTGAGCGTTACCTCGTCGAGCCGACGCGGGAAAACATACAGCGCATGGCCGAGACAATCGCCGGATGCTGATCACCGCCGTTATTCCCACCCGCAATCGCCCGGATGACCTCGAGCGCGCGGTCGCCTCGGTCTGCCCCCAGTCGCGCCTTCCCGACGAGCTTCTGATCATCGACCAGAGCCAGGACGACGCGTCTCGCCGGCGGGTACTCACCTTCGTCGTGAGTGTCGGCGTATCGATGCCACTCGACTATGTTCTCGATGCGAAGATCGCCGGTCTTGTGGCAGCGAAGAGCGCGGCAGTTCAGCGGGCGCACGGCGACATCGTCTGCTTTCTGGAAGACGACGTCATCCTCGAGCGTGACTATCTGCGCAATCTCGAGCTCGGTTTCGAGCAACGCCACGACATGGTGGGTTCGTGCGGCATTGTCAGCAACCTTCCGCCGCTTGCGCCGTTCTACTTTCGCCTCTTCCACTTTTTTCATCGGGGCATCTTTCACGATGCGCGTGTCGGCGTGACCGGTGTCATCAGCGGAACGGGCCTTGCGCTCATCCCCAGCACGTATCTGAGCGGAGGTCTGTCGGCGTATCGGCGATTCGTGTTCGAAAAAGTCCCCTTCGACACGGCCAACGGCTTTTTTGCATTGGAAGACGTGGATTTCTCTACGCGGGTCGCGCGCGCGTTCGGGCCCCACCTCTACATCAACCCGAATGCTCGGCTCGAGCACAGGATGTCGCCGGCGAATCGCGCCGTGTTAGGCGCGCGCCAGGAGCGCAAAGTGCGCGAGTTCCTCGTCTTCTACAAGAAGCGTCGGGCTCAGGGTGCGCGCGTTAGCCACCTCGTTCTCCTCGCTGCGGGACTTTTCCTCGAGGCTCTTTTCCAATCGATGCAAAACCATAGCTTGAAGCCGGTGCCCGGCTACTTCCGCGGTCTCTGGCACGGTGCGCGCTGGAAAATCCTGGACATATGAAGGTCGCAATAACGGGCGGTGCGGGTTACGTCGGGAGCCTGCTCGTTCGCGCGCATTTGGAACGTGGCGATTCTGTTCACGTCGTGGCGCGCAATCCCGCTGCGCTGGCGCCTGCACCGGAAGTGACGGTGCACGTTGCCGACGTGACGGCGAGTGAATGCATTCCCGATGAATTCTTTGCGAACGCAGATGTCGTGTATCACTGTGCCGCAGAGATCATGGACGAAGCGCTGATGCACGCCGTCAATGTCACCGCGACGCGGCGCCTGCTCGAACGCGCACGGGGCCGCGTGGGCCGTTGGGTGCAGCTGAGCAGTCTCTCTGTCTACGGCACCCCGCGCGACGGCGTCATAGACGAGGAAACGCCGTCCCGCCCCCGGAGCGTGTATGCCCGCACCAAGGTTGAATCGGATGAGATCGTGGAATCGATGGCCCGCGGCGCGTTTGGCTATACGCTCGTGAGGCCTGCGGCGGTCGTCGGACCGCGCATGCGCAACGCGTCGATGCGTGCACTTGTGGACGCGGTCCCGCGCGGACGGTTCTGCTTCATAGGCGCGCGCGGCGCCATCGGGAATTACGTGCACGAGGAAAACATGGTTCAGGCGTTGTTGCTCTGTGCCACGTGTGATGCGGCAAAAGACCGAACCTACAACCTTGCGCAAAACGTGACGCTCGAAGCGATGGTCGCAGCGATCGCGACAGCGCTGCGCCGCCCGGTGCCGCAGATGCGGGTTCCCGAAACGCTTGCGCGCACTGCGGCGCAGATCGCTTGTCTGATCCCGTCATTTCCCCTGACGCCGGCGCGCGTGGATGCCCTCACCAGCCGGGTCGAATATCGCACCGATCGTATCGAGCGCGAGCTCGGTTATCGGCATCGCGCCTCTGTCGAAGACGCCCTGCGTGAGATCGCCGCAGCGCGAACGGCGTCGGCGAGTTGACGGCAGCGACCGCCATTGCAAACCCATCGGTGGGCGCCGGGCGACCCCGGATCTGTTTCGTCGTCTCATCACCGATGACTGCCGTCGCGTTTCTCCCTAACCACATCGAGGTGCTCAGCCGGTATTACGACGTGCACCTTGTCGCTAACGCGGATCCGCAGTCGATCCAGCAGCCGCAACTCCAGCGCGCAACGCGCATCCGCGCGCCAATCGTTCGCAAGATCGACCCGCTGGCGGACCTGCGTGCGGTCGTTACGCTGATCGGCATCTTCCGGCGCGAGTCTTACGCAGCGGTGCACTCGCTGACGCCGAAGGCGGGACTGTTGTGCGCGATCGCGGCCTCTATATCTCGCGTCCCGGTGCGGGTGCACACCTATACCGGCCAGGTCTGGTCGACGCGCACGGGCCTCGCGCGCCGGCTCCTCAAATCGCTCGACCGTCTCATCGCACGCCTCACAACCCATCTCATCGTCGACAGTTTTTCGCAGCGCGATTTCCTTCGCGATGAAGGCGTGATCGGTCGCGCCGATGGGGTCGTGCTTGCCGAAGGATCGGTATGTGGCGTCGATCCCGGCCGGTTTCGTGCTGACCCTGCCGCACGCGCGACGGTGCGAAGTGAGCTCGGCATTCCTGGGGATGCCGTCGTGTTCATTTTCGTCGGCCGACTCACACGGGACAAAGGCGTTCTCGACCTTGCGGATGCGTTCGCCGAGCTCGCGGCACGGGAGGAAACGCCGTGGCTCCTTCTCGTCGGGCCCGACGAAGGTGCGCTGAGCGCAGAAGTTCTCGAGCGCTGCGGGCGTTACGCCCACCGGGTCCGACTGACCGGTCATTCCGCGCAGCCGCAGCATTACATGGCTGCTTCGGATGTCTTCTGTCTTCCGAGCTACCGTGAAGGTTTCGGCACGGTCGTGATCGAAGCGGCTGCGACAGGGCTGCCGGCGATCGGCTCGAGGATTTACGGCATCACCGACGCGATCGAAGACGGCTGCACGGGGCTTCTGGTGCCCGCGCGAGATGTGAGCGCGCTGGCAGGCGCGATGCGACGGCTTGCCGCGGATGAGAACCTGCGACTCGCGTTCGGCCGAAAAGCACACGAGCGAGCGCTGCAGTCTTTCTCGACGCAGGCGCTGACCGACGCCCTGCTCGAGTTCTACGCAGTGGCACTCACAACCGGGAGCACCCGGCAAGCACCACGCTCAACCGTCCGGCCGCGCCTTTGACGAACGACCGACCGAGCCGCTACGATTCGGCCTTCACGGCGCCGCCGCGCTCGCCTAGGCTCGGGGCTGCTGCCCCTGCACGCATGTCTTTCAGATACGGTAACTCCGGAAAACGAATACTCGATGTAACGATTTCGGCTGCAGTCCTCCTGCTCACGCTGCCGCTGATCGTCATCGTCGCCGCGCTGATACGCTTGAAGCTCGGCTTACCCGTAATTTTCGCGCAACAACGCCCGGGGCTTCGCGCCCGTCCATTCGTGCTCTACAAGTTCAGGTCGATGTCGAGTGCAACGTCGAGCAGCGGAGAGCCGCTCGCGGACGCGGCACGGCTTACGTCGCTCGGGGCGTGGATGCGAAAGCTGAGCCTCGACGAGCTGCCGCAGTTGTGGAACGTGCTCCAAGGCGACATGAGCCTCGTCGGTCCGAGACCTTTGCTGATGGAATACCTGCCTTTGTACTCGGCACGCCAGGCCCGCCGGCACGAGGTGCGTCCGGGCATCACCGGCTGGGCGCAGGT
>JBKJPI010000666.1:0-2775 GCA_046595235.1 Burkholderiales bacterium
GTCAGATAAAGCTCCTGACATCTAACAGCATGCACGGCGTACTCGACGAGCTTATTCCGCAGTTCGAGCGCGCATCGGGCACCCCGGTGTCGGTGAGCTACGACCCTGCACTCGTCATGCTCCAGCGTATTGCCGGCGGCGAATCCGGCGACCTTGCAATTCTCAGTCAACCCGCAATCGATGCAGTGACGCAGCAAGGAAAGATCTCGCCTGACAGCCGCCGCACGCTCGCGCGCTGTGCTGTGGGCATCGCGGTGCGTTCAGGGGCGCCCAAGCCGGACATCAGCTCGGTTGAAGCCTTCAAACGCGCGCTGATGGCGGCCAAATCGATTGCACATACGACATCGGGCGCGAGCGGAATCCATTTCTCCGGCGTGGTGGAGAAACTGGGCATCGCGGCGGAAGTCAGTGCGAAAGCGGTGAAGAATCCGGGCGGGCTCATCGGCACGCTTGTGGCGGGCGGACTGGCTGAGCTGGCCGTGCAGCAAATACCGGAGCTGCTGGCAGTGCCCGGAATCGATCTCGTCGGGCCCCTCCCGCAGGAGCTGCAAGCGATCTCCACGGTGACCGTCGGCATCTTCCGCGCGTCGAAAGAAAAGAAGGCCGCGCAGGCGCTGATCGACTTCCTCTTGCAGCCGTCGTCCGGGCGGGTATTCAAGGCGAAAGGACTGGAGCCGGTTTAGCTCGCAAGCCGGCAAAACCAATAGTTACCCGGCGCGTCGGCTGCGCGTTAAGCCCCCCCCTGAAAACCGTATACATCTGGACATACCAGCGCATATCTAGATATCTACATGAAGAGAGTTGTCTATGGGGGTATATACGTCTAGCCTTCGAGCGGTGATTCCTATTTCTCGTTAGGTTGCCGAGAGACGCCTCGTGCAGTTCGAATGGGATCCTGAGAAGGCGGGCGCGAACGAAACTGCACATGGAGTTTCATTCATCGAAGCGTCGGAGGTATTCGACGACGATCATTCATCCACGGTGCCTGATCCCGACCATTCCGAAGACGAGGACCGCTACCTTATTTTCGGCTGTTCGAAGGGCGGTATGTATTTGGTCGTATCCTATACAGAGCGCGACGATCGCATCCGGTTGATCTCCGCGCGCACAATGACGCCACGTGAACGCAAAGCCTATGAGCAATGACAAGGACACCCTCCGCGACGAGTATCCCGAAGAGCTGATCCGCTCTGGGCAGCGCGGGAAGTATACGAAGGCCTATCGAGAAGGCACGAACGTCGTGCTTATCGAGCCAGACCTCCACAAACTATTCCCGACCTCCGAGGCTGTGAACCGCGCTCTTCGTGACTACGTTGCGACAAAGGGAACGGCAACCTAACTTTAGTTCGAGCGGACGCGAATCAGCGTGGTTGGTATGCCTGTAATGGCGTCGGTTTGCATGCGCCTGCGCGCGCGCCGCTCAACAAGGCGTTATACGACTTGATCCCATGCTAGCCCTGTCCCTTTTAACCACTCTCTTTCCGAATCCCGTCTATGTCCGAGTGAGGCGGAATCAGTTACGTATCAGACATGTGGAGTCAGGCGCCGAAACCACGTTCCAAGCCGACGTTCCGTTCTCGACGGAGAGAATGTTGATCGGTGAATTCTCGGCAGCAGAGCACGCGCTTAAGACTGCTCTGAAACAGGCCGAGGCTGGTCGCTATCTTCGGATGCCGTCGCAGATATTGATACAACCACTTGAATTGACCAATGGTGGCCTGTCTCAAATCGAGGAGCGCGTGTTTCGCGAAGTCGCAATGGGCGCGGGCGCCTCTAAGGCACTCATATGGGTAGGCCCTGAACTGAGTGACTCCGAGGTTAAAGATAAGCTCAATGGCAAGTAGTGCGTCGTATAACTCTAGTTCGAGCGGACGCGTCGTCAGCGCCATTAGCGCTGCCGGGCGCCGCTCAACAAGGCGTTAGGGCTCTCGGGACATGCTCCTTGACCCGCAATTGGCGTCGGTTTTCATGCGAGGCTACACGGGCGTCATGGCTGAAATCTACGTCAGCGACCCGGAGCACAAAAAGCGTGTCACCGTCGCTGAGGTTGTGGCCGCCGGCCGCGCTCGATATGCCGCCGATCCACAGCGCCTGGAGGCTGCACTTGCCAAGTTCGTACAGCGAGGCAACCCTTTGGAGACTGAAATCGCCGAGGGTGTACGCAACATGTGGCTGAAGAAATGGATTTATTTGCGTGATACCAAGCGCCACTCATTGTTTCTCGATCCTAACGGCGACGCCGCATATGGGGTGCTCGGTCTCACGCAGCGCATTCGCGATGTCGTTGGGGGCTCTGGGGCTATGCTCGAGACAGCGGTTGTTCCATATCGCGGCCATTTCGTTTGTGACGGGGTGGTATCAGAAGTCCTGTGGCTTGGGCCCAATTACCGCAAGGACTTCGCAGCTCAATTTGCAAGACTGAAGAAGAATGGTAAGCGTCCGGTCAGCACCCTCTTGAACGGCTGCTGATGCGGCGTAAAGATGGTGTCCACCATGAAGATAGTGGACACCAATTCTGGATCGCCCGGGGTGCCGTTGCGCGTTCGCGTAAACCGCACCGGTCGCCGCACCTATTCGCGCGAGTATAAGCTCGAGATCGTTCGGGAATGCAGCGGCGGGGACGTGTCGGTTGCCGGCGTCGCACTCGCCCACGGTATTAACGCGAACCTGGTGCGCCGATGGATTGTGCAGCATCGCAGTGGGCGGCTGTTTGCGATGCCGGCGATGTTACCGGTCACGTTGTCGGCACTGAGCGCTTTGCCACGGTCCGCCGAG
>JBKJPI010000046.1:0-3536 GCA_046595235.1 Burkholderiales bacterium
CGTGCAATCCACGTTGGCCCCAAGATCGAGCACGCAGGTATGCCCCTTCAGCGTCGGCATCACGGTCGCGATCGCAGGGCGGTCGATCCCTGGAAGCATTTTGAGGACGAAGCGGGAGGTCGCCATCAACGCGCCGGTATTTCCGGCACTGACGCACGCCTGCGCTTCGCCTCGCTTCACGAGGTCGATGGCGACCCGCATCGATGAGTCCTTCTTGCCGCGAAGGGCCGAGGCAGGCTGTTCATCCATCTCCACCACTTCGGCGGCGTGGTGCACCCGCAGCCTCGCATTCTCAGAGGCGCTGCACCGTTTGAGCTCCGCATCGATGACTTCGCGCTGGCCGACCAGGATGAATGCAGACGCGGGATCTCCTGCAATGAATTGCAGCACTGCGGGCACGGTGACGTGCGCGCCGTGATCGCCGCCCATGCAATCGACGGCAACGGTCACAGCCATTGCAGATTCTCTACTTCAGGCAGGCGTCGTCTGGCCATGCTTTACGCGGCAGACATCGAGGCGCCGGACAACCGGCGCCGGATCAATCGCCTTTGGTCTTGATGACCTTCTTGCCGCGATAATACCCGGTGGGGCTGATGTGGTGCCTGAGATGGACCTCACCCGTGATCGGCTCCACCGCAAGCGGAGGCGTCGGCAGGTGATCGTGCGCGCGGTGCATTCCCCGCTTCGAAGGTGACTTTTTATTCTGCTGTACGGCCATTTCGTTGAAACTCCTTAACGTTAATCGGACGCCTGCTTAAGCGCGGCGAGCTGCGCGAATGCGGAGCGCGGCTCTACTCCATTCGGGTGCGGGTCGAGACGGCTCTGGCACGCACCCTCGGCATGCCTCGGGGCGAGTGGCAGGGACAGCAGGACTTCGTCTTCAAGCAGCGCCGCGACATCGAGCGCGTCATCTGCGTCGATGGTGTCGGGCGCTTCAGGATCATCGAGCTCTTCGGCCAGCTGCGCACCCGGAGATACGATAACCAGCGTATTTGATACATCCACCGCATACGGCAACGCTTCGAGACATCTCTGGCACTGCAGATTGAGCGGCCCTTCGACCTTTACCGTAAGCTGGGGCCGGTTGAGATCATCGACGCCGCCGCTAAGCTCATAGTGCAACGTGCCGCGGGTGTCGAAGAGACTGTCGACCAGTCTGGAAAGTTCGGCTACCGGAAGACTCCCACGCAATTCGTGCTGAGCGCGGGCAAACTCGATGCTGTCGATGACCGCCGCTGCAGACATAAGGCGCGCATGATAGTATTTTTGGCTTCTCCTGTCAAAATCCGGGATCAAAAATCCTGAGCTTTGGCAGGGACTTACAGTAATCCTTGAGAGCGCTGCGTGCTGCTCCTGGCTTCCTCTTCGCCTTACCGCCGTCAGCTCCTCGAGCGGCTCGGTATACCGTTCGATGTAGAGTCGCCCGCAGTCGACGAATCGCCGCTCCGCCTGGAAAGCCCCCGCGCCACCGCTTTGAGGCTGGCCGAGCTGAAAGCGAGAAGTGTTGCCTCTCTGCACGCCGGCCGCCTGGTGCTTGGCTCAGACCAGGTTGCCGACCTCGATGGTGTGCCTCTCGGAAAGCCCGGCACCGCGTCCGCAGCAGTCGAGCAGCTGCGTGCGATGAGAGGGCGGCTTGTCGTCTTCCATACCGCAGTGTGCCTCCTGGATGGCGCCTCCGGAAAGCTTCAGATCGAGGAAGTACCGACACGGGTCCAGCTACGCAATTTCACAGATGCGGAGGGGTCGCGTTACCTGGAACGCGATCGGCCCTACGATTGTGCCGGCAGCGCAAAGATCGAGGCGCTCGGCATTGCGCTCGTGGAGAGCGTCGAGAGCACCGACCCCACAGCGCTCATCGGCCTGCCGCTGATCTCGGTCGTATCAATGCTGAAGCGCGCCGGCGTGAACGTGCTCTAAGCCGGGATCAGAAGCGATAGAAGGCTGAGAAGTGGAGCTTGTCGTGGCCGCGCGGAGTTCCGTTGGCGGCGCCTTGCAGAACGTGCGCATAGGTGACGTTGACGTCGGCTCGCTGCCATCTCCAGCGCAGCCCCGCTCCCGCGCTGGCGATATGCTCGCGCTGCGATGAGCCGATTACAGGCGTTACATGCGACCGATACCCGTAGTCGTAGAACACCAGTGGTGAGATGTCCGCGAAAAGCGCCGGGCCCGTGGCCTCGGCATTTATGAAATAGCCTTTGTCGCCGGTGATCTCGCGCTCACGAAAGCCCCTGACCGCACTTGCGCCTGCGATGCCGAGCTGCTCGCCCGCAATGAGGGCCTGGTTCGCGAATTGCCCGCGAAACTTGCCACTTAGGCTCCAGCCTGCTCCGACGGAATAGGTCGCGTCGAGGCCGTAACGGAACGCATCGAAGTCTCGCCGCGCACCTGACCGGGCCGCGTTGTATGCCGTGTCATCGTTGGCACTGCCGCCGTCAAGGTTGTGCGAGTACTCGGCAAATGCCGCAAACGCCGCCTGGTCGCGCTCGAGTCGGCCAGCATAACGGAAAGTGATTGGCCGGCTTCTCACGGTGGATGCCGGCAGTGGCGTGCCGCCCACCGTCACATTGCTTTTGAAGTAGCGGTCATCCAACCCGACCGACACATTGTGAACAATCTCCCCGAGACGCGGCAGCAAATAGGTTGCCTTGACGCCGTAGAACGTGCCGCTGCCGCTGACATCGAAACTCTGCCCGCCTAGACCGATCGAGCCGCTGTCGACGTCCGAGTGCGTGTAGTAGCCCGTCAGCAGCGTGTTGTAGCCATACAACGGAACCGTATAGAAAGCGCCGATCTGCGTAACGTCGTTTATGTGATCCGGCGATGTCGTGTAAGCGACGGTTGCCGTATGGTCGAGATTGAAAAGATTGCTGTGCTGATAACCGAGGGTCAGCCGCGTATAGCCGGTATTGCGATTGAGCGTGTTGTCGAAGTCGCGCGTGCCGCCGGTGAGGCCGATAAAGAATTGCGAAGGATCGACGTCGGCAACGCGAAGCTCGCCATCGACCGCGCCAGGTTTAGTGCCTTCCTTCACCTGGAGCGTCACGCGCTTCGACGGGTGCCCGTTCGCCAGGCTCACTTGCTGGGAGAGGAGGCCGATGTTGGGCGCTATTCCGGGCCTCAGGCCTGGAACGCTTCGACGAATATTTTCGTCAGTGAAATGCTTGTTTCCCGTCACCGTGACCTGGTCAAGGATGAACGGGAGAATGCGAAGCCGCAGCTCGCCCGCTGTGGGCTGTTGTGCGGGAACGATCACTCGATGAAACGAATAGCCCCGCCCCCGAATCGCCTCCTGCAACGCGATAGCCGCCGCTTCGAGGGTATTCAGCGTCTGATGCGGCCCAAGATGCGAGCTCAGCAGCGCATCAGTTTCTGCGGTCGATAACGGATTGGAGCCTTCCACCACGAAACGGTTGACTTCGAGCAACGGAGCGTCGGCAGCAGTCGTCACGCTAGTTGCCGTCAGCGCCGCGACGCACGAGGCTGCGATCAGCGCATGTTTGCTGCCAGCGGCGCAGCGCCGCAGCAGACTCCGGATT
>JBKJPI010000070.1:0-2530 GCA_046595235.1 Burkholderiales bacterium
AGTTTTTTGGCTGACTCACGCGATGCGCTACCGGCTGATCGCGCTTCCTGATGATAAGGCCACGGCGCGGGCAGTTGCCGCGGTGGCTAAAAATACGCCTGGCCCGCGTCGATCGGCGGCGTCCAGTCACAGTCACCCCACGGGCCGTCGCCATTCTCGCGCACGTATGCGATGCGGCCGACCTTCGATGGGACCCGCTTCCCACTGAAGAGCGCCTGCAGCCAGTCGAAAACGTAGTCGTGGCAATCCATTCCGCCCAGATTGGGTATTCCCCACAGCGGGTGATACTGGTTCTCGATCACCCACATTTCTTTCGGTACCTGGAGATCTCTGAATGCCTCGACCGCATCCTCGAGCGGACACAGCGGATCGAACTCGCCGGTCACAAGAAGGGTGGGGCAGGTGATCTTTCCCAGGTGACCTCGCACCGTCATCCCTTTGACGACTTCTTCATCGAAGGCATCCTCGCTCTCGTAACCCGCCATATACATGAACATCTGTTTGAAGCGCGGGGAGGATTGCGTGAAGATGGTGTTGTTGGGGTTGAAGCACGCGACCGAGCTCACGACTGCGGCGGCACGGTGGTCGTAACTGGAGAGCCGCAGCGACCAATAGCTTCCCATGCTAATGCCGTAGATCGCGATGCGTTCGGCGTCCACTTCCGGACGCTTCATGAGATAGCTGATGACCGCGGCGCCGGCCCGCTCATAGTTGTCGCCGACCGCGCGGATTTTCTGGATGTTCGAGTTACCCTGCCCCGGACCATCCATCGCGAGCACGTGAAAGCCGCGCGCGAGCCCGATGTTCTGGTAGGCCTTGGGAAAGACCTCCTTGGTCTGATCCATCCCCGGCACATAAATCACCACCGGCGCCTTGCGCCTGTCCGGCAGAAGGTGAAGCAAACACGAAATTGTTTTGCCGTCGTCGAATGGCACTTCGACACGCTCGATCGGATAGTCCGCGACTTCCGAGCGGCGATCGACCATTTCGGAAAGCTTCGAGTAAAGATGAAGCTTTACCGGATGGTCGTCGAAATATATCGGATGCTGCGCCATGCGGTAGGCCTCGATCGCATGGTCGTAATGCGCTGTAGCGGCTGCCCGTGCGCCCATTGCCTTCGCGCGCGCTGCGAAGGCCTCGTGGCGCTCGCCAGCTTCGCGCCAGACTTTCGGCAGCATGCGGTAATTCCGCGCACGTTTACCGGTGGGCACTTCCGAGTCATCGCGCTCGAAGTTCTGAACGCGCCCACGCATGTTGAGCGCGAGATCCAGCATCCACTGCTGGTTGTCGCGTTCGGTCTTGAGTTTACGGATCATCGCGAATTCCTCACAAGGCGCAAGTTATATTTCATTCGGCGGTAACGTTGTTGTCGCGCACGACCTTCGCCCATTTCTGCGTTTGCTGCTGAACGAAGGCCTGGTATTCGACGGGCGATTTATTGACAACGGCCGACATCATGACCTTCGCCAGAGCCTCCTTCATGGGCGCACTTTCCATCACTTTCAGCACGTCGCTGTGGATGCGGTTCAGCAACGGCGCCGGAATCTTTGCGGGAGCGAAGAGCCCGTTCCATGCATTAGTACCTATGCCAGGGTAGCCCGCTTCAGCGACGGTCGGGACGTCTGGAAGCTCAGGCAGCCGCGTGGGCCAACTCGTCGCCAGCGGTTTCAGGCGCCCGGCGCGAATCTGCGTCAGCGTGGAAGCCAGATTGATGAACATGAACTGCGTTTCGTTGCCCATGACGGACGGTATCATCTGGCCCGCGCCGCCCTTGTACGGAACGTGCGTCATCTCGATACCGGCGGCGTGAAGGAAAACGACTGCGTCCAGATGGGGATAAGAGCCCACTCCGGCCGAGGCATAGTTCAGCCTCGCCCCCGTTTTCTTTACATGCGCCACCAGATCTCTGAGATTGGATGCCGGAACGGCGGTGCTGGCGACCAGGAGGTGAGGCAGCTCTATCAGATTGGTGACGCCGGTCAGATCGCGAGACGGCTTCACCTTGAGCGCCTTGAATATCGACTCGTTGATCGCATTCGTAGACACGTTGCCGACGAAAAGCGTATAGCCGTCCGGCGGCGCCTGAGCAGCCAGCTCCAGCGCGATATTGCCGGAAGCGCCCGGCCGGTTGTCCACGATCACGGGTTGCGCCCAGAACTCCTTCATCCGGTCAGCAAGCAGGCGCGCCGTGATGTCGGTGGCCCCGCCCGGCGCATACGGCACCATCAGGCGCACGGGTTTTATCGGGAACTTCGCTGGCTGCTGCGCTGATGCGCTTGCAGTCATGAGCGCGAGGCAAAGACCAGTCACGAGCGCCGCGCGCGCCCTGATTTTCATGGGCGTCATGTTTCTCTGATGCATCTCATGTGCTCTGCTTTTCGTCTTGCGGGGAAATCGGGAGCTTTACCGGACGCTTCAGCCGCGCAGAGAGGTCGATGGCCTTGGTTAGCATGAGGCGGTTGTGTCCCTCGACACCCGTTGCGTGCTGGGTTTTAAGCCCCAGCGAAAGCCGCGTGAGCCACGAGTTCGT
>JBKJPI010000076.1:0-4023 GCA_046595235.1 Burkholderiales bacterium
CGAGGTCATACGTTGCAATCGAAATCGTGGAATCGTATGACCTCGAGTCACCGGCGGTTCTGCAGAGCGAGGCGTATCGGAAAATCGCAGGCGCCAATCTCTCGCCGTGGTCGAAACGCATGACAAGCAGGGCGAAGCGCATCTGCCGCTTTGAAGCTGAGCAGCGCCCGCCCGGCGGTCACGCTGCACCGCGCGGCGCAGGTGGAATGCTCCTCGTGGCGATGAACGTCGCGCCGGAAGCCGAAGCCGAGCTGAACGCGTGGTATGACGAGGAGCACGTTCCGCGCCTTTCTCAGGTTCCAGGCTGTCTTTCAGCGCGTCGCTACAGGATTACAAGCGCAGTGAGCGAAGGCAGGCAGCGCTATCTCGCGCTCTACCATCTCGCGACGCCGGAGGTGTGCGCCTCTAAGGTGTGGCAGGACGCCGCTGTAACGAAGTGGACCGAAAAGATGCGCCCGTTTTTTCGTAATTCGCTCCGCTTGCCGCTGCGACGCTATCAGCGGGCTGAAGGCGAAGGAAGTCGGTCATGAACACGTACGAGGTCTACGCGCTCCGTTACGCCCGTCACGAGCGCCGGGCTTCGGAGAATTTCCTCGGCGGTGACCCGCACGATGGGCCGATGCCCATGGACTACTTCGTCTGGCTCGTCCGCAATGCGACGCACACTGTTGTCGTCGATACGGGCTTCAACGCCGAGGCAGCGGCACGCCGCGGACGTGAGCTTCTGCGCTGTCCTGCGGAAGGGCTGAAGCTCCTTGGTGTCGATGCCGCGCAGGTCCCCGACGTGATCGTTACGCACCTGCATTACGACCACATCGGCAACTTCGATCTTTTTCGGCGCGCAACATTTCATCTGCAGGAGGATGAAATGTATTTCGCCACGGGACGCCATATGAGCGATTCCGCTCAGTCAGGTGCGTACGACGTCGAAGCGGTCGTCGGGATGGTGCGGGAGGTTTATAAGGGCCGCGTCCGTTTCCACGATGGCGACGCCGAAATTGCTCCCGGGCTGACGCTGCACCGGATCGGCGGCCATACCCTTGGGCTCCAGGCGGTACGCGTGGCGACGGCACGGGGGTTCATCGTGCTCGCTTCCGACGCCAGCCACTATTACGCCAATATGGCCGCGCGGCGCCCATTTCCCATCGTGCACGATGTCGAAGCCATGATTACCGGCTGGGCGCGCTGCCGCAGCCTTGCCGACGGGGACGAGCACGTCATACCCGGTCACGATCCCCTCGTCATGCAGCGGTATCCGCCCCCATCGCCGGCGCTTGCCGGGGTGGCGGTGCGCCTCGACGCGGCGCCGCTACAGGCCTGAATAAGCCCTCAACGCCCGGCGTCAACCATCGCGCCGGGACCGGCGTTAAGACGTCTGCCACCCGGCAACGACACCAGATAAAACGGAGCATCCATGAACAAATTCATCACCACCGCAGTCGCCGTCGCTTTCGCCGCGGCCGCCAGCCTTGCCGCCGCGCAGACCAGCGCACCCACCCCCGCCCCCAAGGGCGATCCGATGAAGGCTACGCCCGCGACGCCGGCAACTTCGGCCAAAGGCGACGCAATGAAGGCAACGCCCGCGACCCCCGCCACCCCGTCAGCATCCTCGGGAATGAGCAGCAAAGACTCGACGATGATGAGCGGCGAAACGAAAGCCAAGAAAACCAAGAAAGCCAAGAAAGCCAAGCGCAAAGCGAAGGCCATGAAGGACGACGCGTCCATGGCAGCGCCGGCACCCGCACCCGCGAAGTAAAGTTCTAAAGCAGCGCCGAAAGCCGCTGATTTGAGGAAAAGGCAGGGCATGTCCCTGCCTTTTTTCTTGTACTGCGGTTTTGTGTCAGCCCTCGCGCGCCACGCAAAGCTCGAGAAGCGGTTGCAGTGAACGCGCTTCGTGGATGCACTCGATGCGTTCGATGATCGCGTCCACCTGCCCGGGTTTGAGCATCCGTGCAGCATTCTCGCGAAACTTCGCCTGCACGTCGTCTGCGCTCATGGGGTTCTGGGCGCTGCCGCGGTTGTGCGGCTCGATGCGTTCCAGCACACGCCCATCTTTCAGATGCACGATAACCCAGCCCTTGAACCGATCGCGGCCCGGAGCCTCGGTGTCGACCCGCCACGAGACCCTGCGCGCCAGTGCGAGGATCTTCGGGTCGCGAAGGCTCGCCTCGCTATACGCGTCGACGCCAAGCCTGCCGTGCGTCAAAGCTTCGGCAAGTGTGTAGGGAAGGCTGACGCGGCCGTGCGCATCGGTTGCCGGCGCTACCTTTTCTCCGGCGGGCTCGCACACCACGGGAATCATGTAGTCGGCGATCCGGCATTCGATCCTCTTCACATCATCTGCCCGAACCCGCGCGGTGTGGTGAAGGTGAAGGAGGGCGTCGATGAAGGCGTGGATCACGTGTCCCGCCGGATAGGGCTTGAACGAAATGTTGCGGCTTTCCCACCGCGTTCCCAGCTGGTCCGTGATGCGGTCGAGCTGCGGCGCATAGGCCGGGTCCTGCACGTGTGAAGCAAAAAGGCCGAAGCGGCTTTCGAAGACAGGCGCGGGGCCCGTGCAGCCGGCCTGGGCGAGTAGCGCGGCCGCGATACCGGAAAGGGCAGACCAGCCGGGGTGCAGGAACTTGGACTGCGTGCCGTCTTCCCAGCACGCGAGAATGCCCGAGGCCTGGCTGCCGGCAATGCCCACCGCACTGCGCATACCCTCGAGCTCGAGCCCCAGAAGGCGGCTCGCGCCAAATGCGGTGCCGAATGTCCCCATGACGCCGCTTGGGTGAAAGCCGACCTTGTGAAACTGCCCCGGCGCCGCGAGGCCGATGCGCACCGTGAGCTCTATCGCACCCGCAATCACAGTGAGGGCTTCGCGTCCACTCGAACCCACGGCCTCCCCCAATGCCAGTGCCGCCGCTACGTTGGGGCTGCTCGCATGAATAATCGTTTCGTTGTGCGTGTCGTCGTACTCGAGCGCCTGCGACAGCGTGCCGTTCGCAAGGGCCGCGCACATGGGCGTCGCCTTGTCGCCGAAGCCGAGCAGCCGCGAACCCGTGCCGCCGCCCATTGCCAGCGCTGCTTCACGCGCGCTGCGGCCGAGGCGCGTAGGACACGCCGCCAGCACGAGGCCGATCACATCGAGCAGCCGCAGCCGCGTTGCGGTTACGACGTCCTCGGGCAGCTCGTCAAATCGCAGCGCCGTGAACCACCGAGCGCACTCTTCGCTGTAGGTCGCCATGTCGTTGAAGTATAAGCGGACGAATCAGCTTTGGTCGCGTCACTGCGCTGGAGCGAATCGCGCGATTTGCTAAGATGCAGTCGAACGATTCCGGAGGATGTGTATGACAAGAGCAATCGCCGCGTCCCTTGCACTCATCATCTCAACGCTCGCCGCGCCGGGGCTGCACGCGCAGCAATATCCGACACGGCCCATCCGCTGGATCGTTCCGCTGCCTCCGGGTGCGACGGCCGATATCATCACGCGGATGGTTGCGCAGAAGCTGGGCGAAGCCCTCGGGCAGCAGGTGGTGGTCGACAATCGTCCCGGCGGCGTTTTTACGGTGGGGAGCGAAATCGTCGCGAAGGCGCCGGCTGACGGTTACACCATCGGTACGCTGCTGACGCCGCACGTCGTCAATCCTTTCGTACTCAAGAACCTGCCTTACAACACCGAGCGTGATTTCACGCCGGTGTCGCTCCTCGTCATCGTTCCCGGCGTCATGACGATGCATCCGGCTGTCGGCCCGACGACATTGAAAGACGTGATCGCGCTCGCGAAAGCGAAGCCGGGGCAGCTCAATTATGGATCGCCGGGGCAGCTCACCTCGGGGCACCTTTCGATGGAGATGCTCAATCTTGCAGCAGGAATCAAGATCACCCATATTCCTTACAAAGGCGGAGCGCCGGCGATCATCGATCTCGTGGGCGGACGCATTCAATTCCTGATCAGCGGCCCACCGGGCGTGTTGCCTCACATCAAGAGCGGCCGGTTGCGGCCGATCGCGGTGACCGCGGCGAAGCGCTCTCCCGGAC
>JBKJPI010000221.1:0-2624 GCA_046595235.1 Burkholderiales bacterium
GTTTCGGAAGGCGCCCAGTTCGAGACCTATGCGGTGCAGCGCATCCGCGGGGCGATGCTCGACGGCCTGCGTCAGTGCGACTGGCTGCCGAGGGGCGTGCGCCGCAATCTGCGCCAGGTCGAGAAGATGATTTCGCGTCTCGAGCAAACGGAAGGCCGTCCGCCGACCGAGGCCGAGCTTGCGAAAGCGCTGGAGATGACGCTCGCGGATTACCAGACACTGCTGCAGGAAGCGCGCGGCTACCAGATCGTTTCGTACGAGGACTTCAGCGCGGACGATGAGGATTCGTTTCTCGAGCGCCACGCAACCGGTCACGACGGCGATCCTCTCGAAGTGCTGGAAGAGCGCAGCCTGCGCGAATCCCTCATCGCCGGGATCGATGCGCTGCCCGAGCGTGAAAAGACCGTGATGGGCCTTTACTACGAGCAAGAGCTCAATCTGCGCGAAATCGGCGAAGTTCTCGGTGTCAGCGAATCGCGCGTGTGCCAGATCCACACGCAGGCGATCGCCCGTTTGCGGGTGCGGTTGCGCGACGCGGCCTGACAGACAGACCGTCGAGCCTCGATCATGATCAAACGCGTCATCGCATGCGCGGTTCTTTGCGCGTGCAACGTTCACGCAAACGGCGCCGATCTGCTGGACGTGTATCGGCAGGCGCGCAGCGCCGATGCGACTTATGCCGCCGCGCGCGCGACCTGGGCGGCTGCGCAGGAGCGCATTCCACAAGGGCGGGCGGGTCTGCTTCCGCTGGCCTCCGTCTCCGGCGCCCTTCGCTATAGCGATCGCTCCACGCGTTTCAGCGACGAAACCCTGCCGCGCACGAGCTCCGACGCCGGTTCGGGCGAGCTTTCGCTTTCCATAACCCAACCCCTGTACCGCAGGCAAAGCTCCATCGCCTACGACCAGGCTTTCACCCAGGTCGAGCAGGCGGACGCCCAGCTCGCGCTCGCTGCGCAGGACCTCATCCTGCGGGTGGCCCAGGCTTACTTCGACGTGCTGCTCGCTCATGACAACGTCGCTTTCGCCGAAGCGCAGAAGATCGCGATCGGGCAGCAGCTCGAACAGGCGAAGCGCAATTTCGACGTCGGGACTGCAACGGTAACGGACACTCACGAAGCGCAGGCGCGTTTCGACCTCACGACCGCACAGGAAATTGGCGCGCGTAACGATCTCGAGCTTCGCAGGCGCTCGCTCGAGCAGCTCATCGCGCGGGCCGCGCCGCCGCTCGCGCCGCTGGGCTCGCGCTTTACGCTGAAATCGCCACAGCCGGCCCGCATGGACACCTGGGTTGAGCAGGCCCATGCCGCCAACCTTCAGGTGCGGATTGCGCGCAGCGCCCTCACGTTCTCGTCGCAGGAAATCGCGCGCAACCGCGCAGCGCATCTGCCGACCCTCGATGCTTTTGCAACCCTGTCGGGATCGAGCGCGGAGACCGGCAGCACTGCGGGCCTGCGAAGCGACGTGCGCGGCGCTGTCATCGGCGTGCAGGTCACGATCCCGATTTATCAGGGGGGCGCCGCCAGCTCGCGCGTGCGTGAAGCCGTCGCGCAGGAGTGGCGGGCGCGTGAAGAGCTCGAATCTGCGCGCCGCACCGCGGAGTTCAATGCGCGCCAGGCGTTTCTCGGCATCACCAGCGGAATCAGCCAGGTGAACGCCCTCGAAGCGGCGGTGGTATCGACGCAAAGTCAGCTCGACAGCACGCGTCTTGGTCGCGACGTCGGCGTGCGCACCCAAGTCGACGTACTCAACGCGCAGCAGCTCATTTTCAGCGCATCGCGCGATCTCGCGCAGTCGAAATACAACTACGTGATGTCGCTCCTCCGCCTCGAGGCAGCGATCGGCGAACTGACCGAAGAGGATCTCGGCGCGCTCAACCAGTGGCTCGAACGTGATGCGCCGCGGACTGCAGATGTCGTGAGCGGTGCGGCTGGGGATTCGTACGCCGCCCAACTCTTCAAGGCGGCGGCGCCCGTTGCGGTCAGCCCCCGGGCGGAAAGCTCACCATCCGTCAACGAGGGTGACGCCGCGGCGGTTCTGCGCGCGGTGCAGGCCTGGGCGAGCGCCTGGTCCGGTAACGACGTCACGGCGTACCTCGCGAATTACGGTTCCGCGTTCAGCGCGCCGCGGCAGCTTTCCCGCAGCGCGTGGGAAGCCGAGCGGCGTGCGCGCATTCAGGCGCCGCGCAGGATCGAAGTGATCGTGGAAGCGCCGGCTGTGGCATTCGACAAGGACGGGCGCGCCGTCGTCACCTTCCGGCAGCTTTACCGCTCCGGTGCCTTGCGCACACGTAGCGATAAAACGCTCGTCATGGCGAAGGAAGCGTCGGGCTGGCGCATTCAGGAGGAGCGCGTGACCGCCGAATCCCCTGAGTACAGGGACAAACAGTGACAACGGATGAATTCATCAGCCGGCACTGCAACGCACTCCGCGAGCCTTTCGGGCGGCCATCGCGATGATGCAGCCGCTGCGGGCAGTGTCTCGAGAACCCCTCGACACTTCCGGGGCGCCGGCGGCCGCTGACGTCGCGGCGCGCACGCCGATCGCGGAGCGGATTCTTGGTTTCCAGGCGACGGTGCTCTCGCACGAGACATTCGCCGAGGCCGCTGCGGCGTTCGCCAGCGAGG
>JBKJPI010000450.1:0-19000 GCA_046595235.1 Burkholderiales bacterium
CGCTTCGTGAAGTCCTCGATAAAATCGAGCACGGAACCCTGCCGGTTTTCGTTGAGACCACGCGCCGTAGATTCCTTCCGGAATTTGCCTGCGGTGTACTGCGGCATGCGTTCCGGCAGGTCGCGATACACGCCACCGGGACGGTAGTACGCCGCGTGCATCCGGGCGCCGGATACCGCTTCATACACGTCCATCAGGTCTTCGCGCTCACGAAACGCGTAGAGGAAGACCGTCATTGCCCCGATGTCGAGTCCGTGCGCGCCGAGCCATAAAAGATGGTTCAGTATCCGCGTTATTTCGTCGAACATGACGCGGATGTATTGCGCGCGAATCGGCACCTCGATTCCGAGGAGCTTCTCGATCGCCATCACGTACGCGTGCTCGTTACACATCATGGAGACGTAGTCGAGCCGGTCCATATAAGGCACGGACTGCAGGAACGTCCTGTGCTCGGCGAGCTTTTCGGTCGCGCGATGCAGAAGCCCGATGTGCGGGTCCGCGCGCTCGATCACTTCGCCATCGAGCTCGAGCACGAGACGCAGCACACCGTGCGCCGCCGGATGCTGAGGGCCAAAATTCATCGTGTAGTTGCGAATCTCAGCCATCAGCCGTTCCTGAACCCTTCGCTGTCGCCGTAATTCTCCTCACGGATGATGCGCGGCGTGATCTCCCGCGGCTCGATCGTGACAGGCTGATAAATCACGCGCTGCTGGTCCGGGTCATACCGCATTTCGACATTCCCTGAGACCGGGAAATCCTTGCGGAACGGGTGGCCGACAAATCCGTAGTCGGTCAGGAGGCGACGCAGGTCGGGATGTCCGGTGAAGATGATGCCGAAGAGATCGAACGCTTCTCGCTCATACCAGTTCGCCGCCGGCCACACCGGGATGACCGAGTCGACCACCGGCAGCTCGTCGTCCGCAGCAAAAGTGCGCACGCGAACCCGCCAGTTGTGAGAAAAGCTCAGCAGGTGATACACGACTGCGTAGCGCTGCCCGTCCCAAACGCCGCCATACGTGCTGTAGTCGACACCGCAAAGATCGATGAGCTGCGCAAATGCAAGCTCGGGCGCGTCGCGCAGCGTCGTCGCGACCTGAGACAGGTCTTGCGGGCGCACCACGGCGGTCACTTCGCCGAGCTCGGATTTGACGTTGACGAGCTTGTCGCCGAGCGCAGCGCTCAATGCCGCGCTGAGGGTTTCTAGACGCGACATCAGCGGGCGATCGTGTTGGTACGCTTGATCTTGTTCTGAAGCTGGATGATGCCGTAGAGGAGCGCTTCAGCCGTCGGCGGGCAGCCAGGGACGTAGATATCCACGGGGACGATGCGGTCGCAACCGCGAACGACCGAGTACGAATAGTGATAATAACCGCCGCCGTTTGCACAGGACCCCATGGAAATCACCCAGCGCGGCTCCGCCATCTGGTCGTACACCTTGCGCAGCGCCGGCGCCATCTTGTTGCACAGCGTACCGGCAACGATCATGACGTCGGACTGGCGCGGGCTCGGCCGGAAAACGATACCGAAGCGGTCCAGATCGTAGCGCGCAGCCCCTGCGTGCATCATCTCTACCGCACAGCACGCAAGCCCGAACGTCATCGGCCACAAAGAGCCGGTACGGGTCCAGTTGATGAGCTTGTCGGTGGTGGTGGTGATGAATCCTTTGTCGCTGAGGTTCTCAGGAGCGCCCATGAATTAATCCCATTCCAATGCGCCTTTCATCCATTCATAGATGAAGCCGACGACGAGAATTCCGAGGAAAAGAAGCATTGCCAGGAAACCGAAAAGACCAATCTCCTTCAGCACGACCGCCCACGGAAAAAGAAACGCAATTTCGAGATCGAAAAGAATGAAGAGAATCGCGATCAGGTAGTAACGCACGTCAAACTTCATCCTCGCGTCCTCGAATGCTTCGAAACCACACTCGTAGGGCGAAAGTTTTTCGCTGTCGGGCCGATGCGTACCCAGAAGCCTGCTCAAGCCGCCGCCGAGAATGAGCGGCGCCCCGCCGACCACGAGGCCGACCAGGATAAACATAAGGATCGGAAAATAATTCTCTAACATCAGCAATCAGATTGAGGAACTACGATTCAGCCGGTATCCGGGATTCAGCCTCAGCCACACTACGTCGTTCGAAGTCAGTGCCGACGCGAGGTTCGCCGGCGTAACAACTTCTGACCAGAACCTGAATCCCGACCACTGCACTCAAATGGTGTCGACGGAGAGACTCGAACTCTCACGGCTTTCGCCACCGCCCCCTCAAGACGGCGTGTCTACCAATTCCACCACGTCGACGATGCTGCTACTTCGGTATGTCCTGCGCCTTCCCGCCATCGGTTCTCGCCGGGGCCTCCGTCGCCGGTGTCGGCGCTGGCGTTGCCTGGCCCTCTGCAGGCGGTTGCGCGGCAGCGGGCTGCGCGGGCGCCTGGCCGGGTATCTGGCCGGGGAGTGACTGCACCGGGGCGGGCTGGTTGACCATCACGCCCCCGGTGTCGGTTTTTCGGGTTGAGAAATAAGTGAGCCCCAGGCTCGTCGCAAAGAAAACGAGTGCGAGCACCGCTGTCGCGCGGCTCAGGAAGTTCGCAGAACCCGACGCACCGAAAACGCTGCCTGCGGAGCCCGTGCCAAAGGCTGCGCCGACGTCCGCGCCTTTGCCGTGCTGAAGCAGCACCAAGCCGACAATGCCGAGTGCTGCGACGATATGCAAACCAAGTATGACTGTTTCCATTAGCTTCCGTTACTTCTCGCCTTAACTTCCATATTCACGTCTGACGCGCGGCGCCTGCAGCCCGCAAAATCGCCTCGAAGTCGTTCGCATCCAGCGATGCGCCGCCAATCAACCCGCCGTCTATATCGGGCATTGCAAAAAGCTCCGCCGCATTGCTGCCCTTCACACTGCCGCCGTACAGCACCTGCACGCTTGCTGCGACTGCCTGATCGCTCGCCGCCAATCGCTGGCGCAAAAAAGCGTGAACCGCCTGCGCTTCATCCGGGCTCGCAGTTTTTCCGGTGCCGATCGCCCACACCGGCTCGTATGCAATCACCGCATGCGCGAAAGATTGCGCCCCGCTGCGCTGAATCACCGCATCGAGCTGGGCACCCACCACCTGCTCCGTACTTGCCGCCTCTCGCTCTGCAAGTGTCTCACCCACACACAGGATAGGCGTCAACCCGGCTTTCAGAGCCGCGGCATATTTCTGCGCGACGACGTCGCTCGATTCACCGAAGACCGCGCGCCGCTCGGAATGACCGACGATCACGTAACGGCAACCGAAGTCGACGAGCATTGCGCCGGAAACTTCGCCGGTATACGCGCCGCCATCGAACTGAGAAACGTTCTGCGCGCCCCAATTCAGGCCCGAGCCGCTCAGAAGCTGCTGAATCTGCGCAAGATAAGGAAAAGGCGCGCAGATCGCGCTTTTCACACCGGCGATCCGCGACAGCAAGGGAAGGAGCGCCTGCAGCAGGGCCTGATTCGCAGCCAGGGTGCCGTTCATCTTCCAGTTCCCTGCGACGAACTTGATGCGCATGCCCTGTACGACCAGTTAAACCGTTGAATTTTACATGGATACGCTGGAGAGGGTCAACGCATGGTACGGCCGAAGAGCTGCGAAGCTCGGTGCGAAAAGCGAACTACGACGCAGCGACTCGGTTGTCCGCGCCGTCGCGTACTGCCTGCGCAATCGTTTCCGCCCAATGCCTGACCTGAACGGCCTCGCGCCCCTCGACCATCACCCGGATTAGCGGCTCGGTTCCGGATGCACGAAGCAGCACGCGTCCGCCTGCAGCGAGATCGGACTGGGCGTCGGAAAGCGCCTGTTGCACCCCATCGTCCTTGTCGAAATCGAAACGCTCCTTCACCCGAACATTGATGAGGATCTGAGGATAAAGCGTCATCGCGCTTGCCGCCTGCTCGAGCGTCAGAGCGGCTTCAGCCAGCGCATCGAGGACGAGGAGTGCTGAAACGATGCCGTCACCGGTCGTGTGCTTGTCGAGAAATACGATGTGACCGGAGTTCTCGCCGCCAAGCTGCCAGCTACGCTCCTGAAGCATCTCCAGCACGTAGCGGTCTCCCACTTTCGCGCGAGCGAACGGCACCTCCAGCTTTTCAAGCGCGTGCTCGAGACCGAGGTTGCTCATCTGCGTGCCCACGACACCGCCGCGAAGGATGCCGCGCGCCTGGCGGTGCTGCGCAATTATGAAGAGGAGCTGATCGCCATCGTATAGTTTGCCCGCAGCGTCGGACATGATCAGCCGGTCACCGTCGCCGTCCAGCGCGATGCCCAGGTCGGCTCCCAGACGTTTCACTTCGGCACACATTGTCTGCGGATGTGTCGCGCCGAATCCGTCATTGATATTGAAGCCGTCCGGTCGTGCACCGATAGAAATCACTTCGGCACCGAGCTCGTGAAAGACGCATGGAGCGATCTGGTACGCCGCGCCGTGAGCGCAGTCGAGCACAATTTTCATCCCTTTCAGATCGAGCCTCGTAGGGAAAGTGCTCTTGCAGAATTCGATGTACCGTCCTGCCGCATCTTCCATGCGGCGCGCCTTGCCGAGCTTCGGCGAGCTCACGCACTTCATCGGCTTCTCCAGCTCGCGCTCGATCTCACGTTCGGTCTCGTCCGGAAGCTTCGAACCGTCGCCGGAGAAAAACTTGATGCCGTTGTCGTCGAAGGGATTGTGCGAAGCGCTGATCACGATGCCTGCAGAAAGACGGAGTGCGCGCGTAAGATAAGCCACGCCGGGGGTCGGCATCGGCCCCACCAGCACGACGTCGACACCGGCGGCCGAGAGGCCCGCCTGGAGAGCTGACTCGAGCATGTAGCCCGAGACCCGCGTGTCCTTGCCGATGAGCACCGTCGGGTGCTCCGTAGAAGTCCGCCCTCCGGCAAGCACCTTTCCGGCCGCATACCCGAGTTTCATCACAACTTCGGGTGTGATGGGGACGTCGCCGACTTTGCCGCGCACGCCGTCCGTGCCGAAATATTTGCGTTTCATTGATGCCGCCCCGCCGTCTGTGCCGGAAAGACGCCGATTGTACCCGCCAAGGCGGCCCAGACGGCGAGCGCATCACGGGTCGCCGTGACATCGTGCACACGCAGAATGTGCGCGCCTTGCTGTGCCGCGAACAACGCGGCCGCAACACTCGCGTGAACCCGCTCTCCCGCGCTTCGCCCCGTGATCCTGCCCAGCATCGCCTTGCGAGAAAGGCCGACGAGCACCGGCAGTTCCAGCGCGGTGAGTTCGGGTAGGCGCCGGAGCAACGCGAGATTGTGCTCGTATGTTTTGCCGAATCCGAAGCCCGGGTCGATCACGATACGCTCGCGCGCGATGCCCGCGTTGGTCGCCGCCCTCACGCGATCAGCGAGGTAGTCGCGCACTTCCGTGACGACTTCAGCATAGGCGGGATTCTGCTGCATCGTTTGCGGGTCGCCGTGCTTGTGCATGACGCAGACGCCGGCCCGACTGCGGGCGAGAATTTCGAGCGCCGACGGTTCTTCGAGCGCGCCGATATCGTTCACCATGCTCGCGCCCGCACGAATGGCCTCGGCCATGAGCTCGGGTTTGCGGGTATCGACTGACACCGGAACACCGCAGTCCGCCAGCGCTTCGATCACCGGAAGCACCCGCCTGCGCTCTTCAGTGAGAAGCACGGGCTCTGCACCCGGTCGCGTCGACTCGCCACCGATGTCGAGAATGTCCGCGCCTTCTTCGATCAGCGCGCGTGCGTGCGCGAGTGCAGAGTCGAGCGAGCCGTACTTGCCACCGTCGGAGAACGAGTCGGGCGTCACGTTGACGACGCCCATGAGCAGCGGCCGATCGAACGCGAATGAAAAGCGGCCGCACAGAAAACGCATGAGAAACGGCGACACTGAAGACAGGAGGGGTGGGATTTTACTCCCACCCCTCCGCGAACCTCGTGCTGACGCTACGGTGTTTCCGCTACGTTTCCTGAGCCGGCGTCGTCGTCGGCGCAGGCGTCGGAGGCACGTCACGCGGAGGCTGCTGCGCAGGTGCAGGCGCAGGCTTCGGAGGACGCGGCGGCCTGCCTTCCATGATGTCCTGGATCTGCTCCGCGTCGAGCGTTTCCCATTCGAGGAGTGCCTTTGCCATGTTCTCGACCTTCTCGCGATTGTCCTCGATGATCTTTCGGGCGATCGCATACTGCTGGTCGATGATGCGGCGAATTTCGGTGTCGACTTTCTGGAGCGTCGACTCGGAAACGTTCTTGTGCGTGGTGATCGAGCGGCCGAGGAAGACCTCGCCTTCATTCTCTCCATACACCATCGGCCCCATCGAGTCGCTCATGCCCCAGCGCATGACCATGTTGCGGGCCATTTCAGTCGCGCGCTCGAAGTCGTTCGAAGCGCCCGTCGTCATCTGGTTCATGAAGATTTCTTCGGCGATGCGGCCGCCGAAAAGCACCGAGATGTTCTGCAGAATCATCTCCGCGTCCATGCTGTAGCGGTCTTCCGCCGGCAGCTGCATCGTCACGCCGAGAGCGCGCCCGCGCGGAATGATCGTGACTTTATGCACTGGGTCCGTTCGCACCAGCAACCGTGCGACGACCGTATGTCCGGCTTCATGGTACGCGGTGTTCTTGCGCTCGTGCTCCGGCATCACGATGGAGCGGCGTTCCGCGCCCATGATGATCTTGTCTTTGGCGCGTTCGAAATCATCCATGTCGACAAGTCGCTTGTTTGCACGTGCGGCGAACAAGGCAGCTTCGTTGACGAGGTTCGCCAGATCGGCGCCCGAGAACCCCGGAGTACCGCGCGAAAGGATGTCGGGGCGTACGTCGGGCGCGACCGGCACTTTGCGCATGTGGACTTGGAGGATCTGCTCGCGCCCGCGAATATCCGGCAGCGGCACGACGACCTGGCGATCGAAACGGCCCGGCCGCAGCAGTGCGGGATCGAGCACATCGGGTCGGTTCGTCGCCGCGATCACGATGACGCCTGAGTTCGCCTCGAAGCCATCCATCTCTACGAGCAGCTGGTTGAGGGTCTGTTCGCGCTCGTCGTTTCCACCGCCCAGGCCTGCGCCACGCTGGCGGCCGACCGCGTCGATCTCATCGATGAAGACGATGCATGGCGCCTGCTTCTTCGCCTGCTCGAACATGTCGCGGACGCGAGCAGCGCCCACGCCGACGAACATTTCCACGAAGTCGGAGCCGGAGATGCTGAAAAACGGGACCTTCGCTTCGCCGGCGATCGCGCGTGCAAGGAGCGTCTTACCCGTGCCGGGATTGCCGACCATCAGCACGCCGCGCGGGATGCGCCCGCCGAGCTTCTGGAACTTGGAAGGGTCGCGCAGGAATTCGACGAGCTCGGCCACTTCTTCCTTGGCTTCCTCGCAGCCGGCGACGTCGGCGAAGGTCACAGTGTTATTGGCCTCGTCGAGCATGCGAGCGCGGCTCTTGCCGAACGAGAACGCGCCGCCGCGGCCGCCGCCTTGCATCTGCCGCATGAAGAATATCCATACGCCGATCAGGAGCAGCATCGGGAACCATGAGACGAAGATGTTCATGAGGAGCGACGGCTCCTCTTCCGGCTTCGCTTCGACGATCACGCCGTTTTTCAGGAGGTCGGAGACGAGCCACGGATCCGATGGCGAATACGTGGTGAAGCGCTCACCGGTGGACTTCACGCCTTTCAGGACGCGCCCTTCGATCGTCACTTTCGCAATGCGGCCCTGCTTCACCTCCTCGATGAACTGGGAGTATTCGACGGCCTTCTGCGTGGACTGTCGCGTGCTGAACTGGTTGAAAACGGTCATGAGGACCAGCGCGATCACCAGCCAGATCGCCACGTTCTTGATCAGGTTGTTCAAACAGTCTCCTTGTGCCTTTTCAGGCGCTTACTGCCACTCACTCTACCGACTACTGCCGTTCACCGTCGTATTCAAGCCGATCGATTCTAAACTATTCCCGCCCTGCCACCGCCCTCGGCGCCGCCCCGTCCCGCAGTCCTTTTCCGAGGAGATATACCTCGCTCGAGCGGCTTCGGGAAGCATCGGGCTTTCGGGTGAGAAGCTGGACGAAGGAACGGCGCAAAATCGAGACAAGCTCTTCGAAACCTGCGCCCTGGAACGTTTTGACCAGAAAGTTTCCCCGCAGTTTCAGATGGTTCAAAGCAAATTCCAGTGCGAGCTCCGCCAGCGCCATCGACCGCGCCTGGTCGGCGGCCGCAATGCCGCTTAGGTTGGGCGCCATATCCGAAAGAACAAGGTCTACCGGCCGCCCCTGCAGCGCCTGTTCAACCCTATCAAGGGTCTCCGCCTCCTGAAAATCACCACGAATCACTGTCACGCCAGCCACTTGCCCCATTTCGAGCAGATCGACCGCGATCACGTGCCCACCGGGTCTCACCGCCTGTGCCGCAATCTGCGCCCATCCTCCGGGCGCCGCTCCGAGATCCACCACGGTCATCCCCGGCCGCAGTAACTTGTCCTTTTCGGCGATCTGCTGCAGCTTGTATGCGGCCCGCGAACGGTAGCCTTCGGCGTTGGCGCGCTTCACGTAGGGATCGGTCACGTGCTCGCGCATCCATGCCTTACTCGTTTTCGCCATCAGCTATGTTAACGACCTGTTAACGGTCCCAGAGCCGGAATAAGGCCGGTTTAGGCGCAGTTTTTGGTGCTAAAGTCGGCGCCGGTCGCGTGGTCGCGATCATCATCAACCGCCCGAGAACGCCGTGACAGAGATCGATTCCGCCGAGCGCCGAGCCTTGCGCGCCCGTGCCCACCACCTTAGCCCCGTCGTCACGATCGCCGACGCGGGTCTCAAACCCGAAGTTCTCGCCGAAATCGAGGCGAGCCTGAAAAGCCACGAGCTCATCAAGATTCGCGTACGCGGCGACGAACGCGATGTCCGCAAAGCGCTGGTCTCGGAGATTTGCGAGGAAACCCATGCGCAGAACGTTCAGACAATCGGAAAAATCCTGGTGATCTATCGCAAGCGTCCCCCTGGAGAGGAGAAGGCGTCGACCCCCCGGCGCCGCCGCAAGCCTTTTCGCCGAACCAAGCGCAGCTTCCAGAAAGCTTAGAAGGGACACGTCCGAAAGTGCACACCTACTTTCGGCCGGAACGGCAAGTTAGCAGTTCAGGCTTGGGGCGGCCCGGAACAGAATACGGTGGAAAGTAAAAACCTACTTTCCACCGGAACGGCAAGTTAGCAATTCAGGCTTGGGGCGGCCCGGCGCCTGTAGTGCCGAAAGAGCTACGAACAAACGAACGGGGCGCCACCACTGTTCCTTCGCACCAGTCTCAAGCTCGAATCGGCGGGCTTGGCTCGCGATTCAGTTCAAATTGCAGTTTCGACGCAAAGTAGGGGTGTACTTTGCGGCGGGTGTCTACAGGTACTTTACTGACCGGATCTCGTATTCCCGCAATCCAGCGGGCGCCTGAACTTCGGCCACGTCGCCGCTCGATTTGCCGATGAGCGCGCGCGCAAGCGGCGAGCTGATGGAAATCTTGCTTTCCTTGATGTCGGCCTCGTCGTCACCGACGATCTGGTAGGTCACAGCGTCTCCGCTTTCCAGGTCTTCGAGCTCGACTGTCGCACCAAAGACGCAACGCCCATCCGCCTCGAGTGTCGTAGGGTCGATAACCTGCGCGTTCGAAAGCTTCGACTCGAGCTCGGCGATGCGCCCTTCAGCGAAGCTCTGACGCTCCTTTGCGGCGTGGTATTCGGCATTCTCAGACAGATCGCCGTGCGCACGGGCCTCCGCAATTGCGGTAATGATCGAGGGCCTCTGAACGCCTTTCAGCTCCTGCAGCTCTGCACGCATTCGCTCCGCGCCGAGGACCGTCAGCGGAACCTTCGTCATTGCAGCGCCCCCGCAGCCTCACCCAGTGTGCTGTGCAGCTCCTGGACGCTATACGCGCGCAGCTCTTTAACCTGCTCGATACCCGTACACGCCGCCCGTGCGCCCCCAAGCGTCGTGAACAGCGAAACGCGTTGCTGCAGCGCCGCGCGACGGATCGCGTAGGAATCTCGAATGGCGGCGCGCCGGTCCTCGACCGTGTTGACGATCATCACAATCTCGCGGTTCTTGATCATGTCGACAATGTGCGGCCGGCCTTCTGCAACCTTGTTGATTGGCGTTACCGGCAACCCGGCGACTGAAACCGCGGCAGCAGTGCCGCGCGTTGCGTAAAGGATAAACCCCAACGCGTGCAGTGAGCGAGCAATGTCGATCAGCGGCGCCTTGTCAGAATCGCGGACGCTCAGAAAAACCTTGCCTGACGAAGGCAGGTTCTCGCCGCTTGCCATCTGCGACTTCACAAACGCTTCTGCGAACGTTTTCCCGAAGCCCATCACTTCACCGGTCGATTTCATCTCTGGACCCAGGATCGTATCCGCGCCGGGGAACTTGAGGAACGGAAACACCGCTTCCTTCACCGAATAGTAAGGCGGGACGACCTCCGCAGTCACACCCTGCTCCGCGAGCGTCTTGCCCGCCATGCAGCGCGCCGCTATTTTCGCGAGTTGAAGCCCGGTCGCTTTCGAAACGAAAGGCACCGTGCGTGAAGCGCGCGGATTCACTTCGAGCACGAAAACCACGCCATTCTGTATTGCAAACTGCACGTTCATGAGGCCCACGACCTTCAACGCGCGCGCCATGGCAACCGTCTGACGCCGCAGCTCGTCCTGAAGCTCGTGCGGTAGTGAGAACGGCGGCAGTGAACACGCGGAATCGCCGGAATGCACGCCTGCCTGCTCGATGTGTTCCATGACGCCGCCGATGATGACGTCCTTTCCATCGGATACCGCGTCAACATCGACTTCGGTTGCGTCGTTCAGGAACCGGTCGAGGAGTACCGGTGAATCGTTGGAAACCTTGATCGCCTCACGCATGTAGCGCTCGAGATGCGCCTGCTCGTGAACGATCTCCATTGCACGTCCGCCGAGCACGTAGGACGGTCGCACGACGAGCGGATAACCGATCTCCTGCGCGGCCGCGAGCGCTTTCGCAGCACTGCGTGCCGTACGATTTGGCGGCTGCTTCAATTTGAGCCTGGTCAGGAGCTTCTGGAAGCGCTCGCGATCTTCGGCAACGTCGATAGAATCCGGCGTCGTGCCGATAATGGGAACACCGTTCGACTCGAGATCACGCGCGAGCTTGAGCGGCGTCTGCCCCCCGAATTGGACGATGACGCCGACCGGCTTCTCGACGTGCACGATTTCGAGCACGTCTTCGAGCGTGAGCGGCTCGAAATACAGGCGGTCGGATGTGTCGTAATCGGTCGAAACGGTCTCGGGATTACAGTTGACCATGATGGTTTCGAAGCCGTCCTCGCGTAATGCGAGCGCTGCGTGGACGCAGCAGTAATCGAATTCGATGCCCTGGCCGATCCGATTGGGCCCACCGCCGAGCACCATGATCTTTTTCCGATCACTTGGTTGCGCTTCGCATTCCTCTTCGTATGTGGAATACATATACGCGGTGCGTGTAGAGAACTCCGCGGCGCACGTATCGACGCGCTTGTAGACCGGCCGTATGCCGAGGCCGTGCCTGTGCTCGCGCACCGCAGTCTGCGTGGCCGCGCTCAACTTCGCGATTCGCCTGTCCGAAAACCCCGCGCGCTTGAGCCGCCGCATATCGTCCGCGTCGATCGAATCGAGCGGCCTTCCGGCGAAGTCGCGCTCGGTTCGCATGAGGTCCTCGATCTGCGCGAGAAACCACGGGTCGATATGCGAGAGCTCGTGAATTTCCTTAAGGGACATCCCCGCGCGGAACGCATCTGCGACGTAGTAGATGCGGTCAGGCCCGGGATCACCGAGCTCGTTATCGATGGTGTCGCGGTCAGTGGTCCGTTCGTCGAAACCGTCGGCACCCGTCTCGAGACCGCGCAGCGCCTTCTGAATCGACTCCTGGAACGTGCGACCCATCGCCATGACTTCGCCCACCGACTTCATCTGCGTCGTCAGGCGGTCGTCGGCCTGCGGAAATTTCTCGAACGCAAAGCGCGGAATCTTGGTGACCACATAATCGATTGTGGGCTCGAAGGAAGCCGGCGTGGCGCCACCGGTAATGTCGTTCCGGAGCTCGTCGAGCGTATAGCCGACCGCAAGCTTGGCAGCTACCTTTGCGATGGGGAACCCCGTTGCCTTCGAGGCCAGCGCGGAGGATCGCGACACCCGCGGGTTCATCTCGATGATGACCATGCGACCATCCTGCGGATTGATGCCGAACTGCACGTTCGATCCGCCGGTCTCGACCCCGATCTCGCGCAGACACGCGATCGAGGCGTCGCGCATGATCTGGTATTCCTTGTCGGTGAGCGTCTGCGCCGGGGCAACCGTGATGGAGTCGCCCGTGTGCACGCCCATCGCGTCGAAGTTCTCGATCGAGCATACGATGATGCAGTTGTCGCGCCGGTCGCGGACGACCTCCATCTCGTACTCTTTCCAGCCGATGACTGATTCCTCGATCAGCACTTCCTTGGTCGGACTGGCTTCGAGGGCGCGCTCGACGGTCGCCATGAATTCTTCGCGGTTGTATGCGATGCCGCCGCCGGTTCCACCGAGCGTGAACGAAGGCCGGAGGATCGTCGGGAAGCCGACCATCGCCTGCACCTGCAGCGCTTCCTCCATGCTGTGGGCAATCGCCGAGCGCGGGCTCGCCAGGCCTATTTTGGCCATTGCGGCCTTGAACTTCTCGCGATCCTCGGCCTTGTCGATCGCCTCACGCGAAGCACCGATCATTTCGACACCGTACTTCTCGAGCACGCCGTGCTTCGCAAGATCGAGCGCGCAGTTGAGCGCAGTTTGCCCGCCCATCGTCGGGAGCAGCGCATCCGGACGCTCGAGTGCGATGATCTTCTCGACCATCTGCCACGTGATCGGCTCGATGTAAGTCGCATCGGCGAGGTCGGGATCGGTCATGATTGTCGCGGGGTTCGAATTCACCAGCACGACGCGATATCCTTCCTGCTTCAGCGCCTTGCACGCCTGGACACCGGAGTAATCGAATTCGCACGCCTGACCGATGATGATCGGCCCGGCGCCGATCAGGAGGATGCTTTTGATGTCGGTGCGCTTCGGCATCGCGCTACGCCGCCGACTTTGTCGAAGACATCGACGTCATGAAACGCTCGAACAGGTAATCGACGTCCTGGGGTCCAGGACTCGCCTCCGGATGGCCCTGGAAACAGAAGGCCGGACGATCCGTGAGACTGAAACCCTGAAGACTGCCATCGAACAGTGACACGTGCGTCACCCGTGCGTTGTCAGGCAGCGTAGCAGGATCGACTGCAAAGCCGTGATTCTGGCTCGTGATCATCACGCGCCCCGTTTCGAGGTCCTGCACCGGATGGTTCGCACCGTGATGGCCGAACTTCATCTTTACTGTCTTTGCGCCGACAGCAAGGCCGAGTAACTGATGACCAAGACAGATGCCGAGGAGTGGCTTGCCGACGCCGAGGAACGTCCGGATCGAGCGAATCGCGTAATCGCAAGGTGCGGGGTCGCCCGGTCCATTCGCGAGGAGGATTCCGTCCGGCTCGAGGCCAAGCGCTTCTTCGGCCGGCATTTCGGCTGGGACCACCGTGACCTTGCAACCGTGCGCAGCCAGCCTGCGGAGGATGTTGCGCTTGACGCCGTAGTCGTATGCAACCACGTGGAAGCGCGGCTCGCCGCGCTGCCCGTATCCGCCGCTTAATGTCCACGCGCTCTCGGTCCAGTCGTATGGTTTCCTGCAGCTAACGACCTTCGCAAGGTCCATCCCCATGAGCCCCGGGAAATCGCGTGCGGCCTGGAGCGCAGCGGTTTCATCGATGTCACCCGCCATGATGCAGCCGTCCTGCGCACCTTTATCACGGAGAATGCGCGTCAACTTGCGCGTGTCTATGTCCGCGATCGCAACAACTTTTTCACGCGCGAGATATTCGGGCAGCGTGCAGCTCGCGCGCCAGTTCGACGAGAGCACCGGGAGATCGCGTATCACAAGCCCAGCCGCGTAAACACGATCGGCTTCGACGTCCTCTTCGTTTGCGCCGTAATTCCCGATGTGCGGATACGTGAGCGTGACGATCTGGCGGCAGTACGAAGGATCGGTGAGAATTTCCTGATAACCGGTCATCGCGGTGTTGAATACCACTTCGCCGACGGTCAGGCCGGGAGCGCCGATTGAAGTGCCGCGAAATACGGTGCCATCCTTGAGCACGAGGATGGCGGGCGTACGCGCTGACACGGCAGACTCCTGATTTAAAAGTAAAAGCGGGGTAGATGTGACAAGCGGGACCGGTCGAACCGTCCCGCTGTACTGAGGGTGAAATTATACGCAGATCGCAGAAGGCCCACAAACCGCGGCCTGCAGCGTGCGTATCGAGGCCTTGCGCTTCTTATCTCAGCCTGAGCACGTCCTTCATGTTCATCTGGAAGGCGGCGTTGCACCTGAAGCCGCCGGCTTCGCAGGCTGGGGCGCTGCACGCTGAAAAGTCGACGGCACATCCCGTGGCAGATCCACTCCACCGTCGATCCGCAGGAGCTTGTCGTCCTGAAAGACCACTACGATCCGCCTGTCCTCGACGACGCGGCCTTTTTTCTGGAGGACGTATACGTAGTCCCAGCGGTCGGGATGGAATGGGTCGACGACGAGCGGCGTGCCGAGGCCGAAGCGGACCTGGCTTCGCGACATGCCGGGCTTCAGCCGGTCGACCATGTCCTGCGTCACGTAGTTGCCCTGCTGAATGTCGATCCGGTGCGCCGACAATCCGGGCAGCATCGGCACGTAACTGCATCCGGTGAGCAGAAGCGCTGTGAGTAACAGTTTTAGCATTTAGATGCCGCTTCGAGCGGCGACGTTTCCATTGCAAATAATTCCTAATATCATAGCTCAGCACTCACTCTTCCGGCAGAAAGCCAGCTTGAGCTCTCCCACTGACCTTAAAACAATCGGCCTCAAAGCCACGATGCCGCGGCTGCGGATACTCGAATTGTTCGAGAAAAGCAGCGTGCGTCACCTGTCCGCGGAAGACGTCTACAAAATGCTCGTCAAGGAAGGCACGGACACCGGGCTGGCCACCGTCTATCGGGTGCTCACTCAGTTCGAGCAGGCAGGACTTCTCATCCGCCATCACTTCGAAAGTGGCAAAGCGGTGTTCGAGTTGAAGCAGGGCGGGCACCATGACCACATCGTGTGCGTCGAATGCGGACACGTCGAGGAGTTCTACGACCCCGAAATCGAGAAGCGTCAAATCGATATTGCAAGTGAGCGCGGCTTTCAATTACAGGACCATTCGCTGCACCTGTATGCGGACTGCACAAAAGCTGACTGCCCGCATCGCAAACCGCACTGATCCCGAGGGCGCAGTTCAGCCTGGACGGCTCAGGCCGAGCATTTCGGCCGCGTGCTTTCGCGTGGTGTCGGTGATCTTGACGCCGCCGAGCATGCGTGCGATCTCATCCACGCGCTGCGCCTGATCGAGGGCGGTGACGCGGCTGGAAACCTTTGCTTTCGAGCTCGTCTTTGCGACCTGCCATTGCTGATCCGCCGAAGCAGCCACCTGCGGCAAATGCGTGATGCACATGACCTGATGGTCGCGGCCGAGGTCCTTCAGCATTTTTCCCACGATCTCGGCAACACGCCCGCCGATGCCTGCGTCGACCTCATCGAACACCAGCGTCGGGACATGTGAAACCTGGCTGGTGACGGTCTGAATCGCGAGCGACAGGCGCGAAAGCTCCCCGCCCGATGCGACTTTCCCAATCGAATGCGCAGCCATGCTCTCGTGTGCGGCCACCCTGAATTCGATCTGCTCGAGACCGTGCAGCGAAGGGTCGCTGAGAGAAGCCAGCGCGACCTCGAAGGCCCCGCCGGTCATCGCCAGAGCCTGCATTGCCGCGGTGACTTCGCTCGAAAGCTTGTGTGCGGCCTTTCGCCTCGCGGCGCTCAGTTTTCGTGCTTCAGAAGTGAACGCCGCGAGCGCCTTTTCTTCGAGTAGCTTGAGCGCGTCGGGATCGCCGCCTGCCTCGAGCTCGGCAAGCCGCGCTTTCGACCGCTGGAGCATTCCCGGGAGCGCTTCCGGCGTCGTGCGGTATTTGCGACAAGCTGAATGGATCGCGTCGAGCCGCCTCTCGGCTTCGCGCAGTCGCGCCGGATCGATGTCGAGCTTCTGCTGGTAGTGACGCAGGCTGTAAACCGCCTCCTGCATTTGAATCGCGGCGGGCTGCAGAAAGTCGAGCACCTCGCGGAGAGACGCATCGTACTCGAGCAGGCTCTCAAGCCGTGAGATCACGCCGTTCAGCTGCGTAAGGCTCGCGCCTTCCGCTTCCGATAAGGCATCGATGCCGAGCTGCGCGCCTTCGATGAGACTTGCCGCATTTGCAAGGCGCGCGTGCTCGGTGGTGAGGTCGTGCCAGGCTTCGGGGGTCAACCCAAGGCCGTCGATATCTTTGACGAGCCAGGTGAGTTGCTCGCGTTCCGCCGCCATTGCCGCTGCGTTCGTGTCGAAGGCGACGCGCTGATCCACGCGCACTCGCCACGCGCGGTAAAGCTCGGCCACGGCTGTCGCCTGGGCCTGAAGTGACCCGTAGGCATCGAGAAGCTCGCGTTGGGCAGCAGGTCTAACAAGCGACTGGTGCTCGTGCTGGCCATGAATATCGACAAGGAACTCTCCCGCCTCGCGCAGCTGCGCGACTGTGACGGGTGTGCCGTTGATAAATGCGCGCGTTCGCCCTGACGCATCGATCACACGCCGCAGAAGACACGCGTCGTCGGTTTCGAGCTCTCGCTCCTTCAGCCATTGCGCGAGTGGCGATTTATCGCCGAGGTCGAACTCCGCGTTGATTTCCGCGCGTTCCGCCCCCTGCCTCACGACGAGGGCGTCGGCCCGTTCGCCGAGAACGAGGGCGAGCGCGTCGATGAGGATCGACTTGCCGGCTCCGGTTTCGCCGGTGAGCACAGTGAAGCCCCGCCCGAACTCGAGCTCGAGACGCTCGACGATCACGAAATCACGAATGCTTAAAACGCGCAGCATCGATGCGTCGTCACCGTCACGTGTTCCAGTTGAGCTTCTGCCGCAGCATCGCGTAATAACTGTGACCGACCGGATGCAGGAGGCTGATGTTGTGCGTGTACCGCCGCACTCGCACGCGGTCGCCTTCGCGCAGCTCGAAGTGCGAGTGGCTGTCGAAGTGCGCGCGCGGATCGGCGGCGCTGGTCACCACGACGTCGACCGTGCAGTCGCTGCTGATCACGATCGGCCGGTTCGAAAGCGTGTGCGGGCAAACCGGGACGAGCGCCATGACCTTCAGCGACGGGTGCACGATCGGACCGCCGGAAGACAATGCGTAGGCGGTGGAGCCTGTCGGGGTGGCAACGATGAGCCCATCGGACCGCTGCGTGTAGATCGGTTCGTCATCGATGAGGACGTCGAACTCGATCATGCTGCCTTTGACACCTTTACTGACGATGACGTCGTTGAACGCGAGCACGCTGAAGACCCGCTCGCCTGCGCTGTACACCTCCGCTTCGAGCAACATGCGATCTTCCGCGATGTACTCGCCTTCGAGCATGGCGCCGATGGTCTCGAACATCGTGTCGAGCGAGATGTCCGTCAGAAAACCAAGACGCCCCCGGTTCACACCGACGAGCGCAACCTCGTAGGGCGCGAAGGTCCGTGCGATGTTGAGCATCGTGCCGTCGCCGCCAAGGACGATCGCGAGGTCCGCCCGCGCGCCGAGCTCTTCGAGCGCGAGAACCGGATAGGGGCACTGCGGAATGTGCGACGCCGTAAGGCGGTCAATCATGACTTCGACACCGCGCTCGGTGAGAAAGCGCGCGAGCGCGAGCAGCGGCGTTGCAATCTCGGGGCTGTTGTACTTACCGATGAGCGCAGCGGTGCCGAACCTTTTGTTCATGGTTCCATTAAACCATACGCTAAAGCTGCGCCGTGAGGGTTCGAACCGTGCGCGTAAACCACGAATTGCCTTTTACGTTTAGTATCTTAAGGCTGCATTGGTGATTTCCTTTTTTGTGTAGAATGAATTTATGTCGAACGACATGACCGTGTTGAGCGAGCGTGCGCAGATCCTGCTCAAAACGCTCATCGAGCGCTACATTGCAGAAGGTCAGCCGGTCGGGTCGCGCGCCCTTTCGAAATACTCCGGCCTCGATCTTTCGCCCGCCAGCATCCGCAACGTAATGGCGGACCTCGAAGACCTCGGCTTCATCGCAAGCCCGCACACGTCGTCCGGCCGCATTCCGACCCCGCGCGGCTACCGCTTCTTCGTTGATACATTGCTTACGCTGAAGCCGCTCGACACGTTGGAGATCAACCAGCTCGAAGGGCAGCTTCACGCGGACAACCGGCAGCGGCTCGTGACTTCGGCATCGCAGGTGCTGGCCGACCTTACGCGCTTTGCCGGCGTTGTCATGACACCGCGCAGAAGCGGTGGCTTCAGGCACATCGAGTTCGTGAAGCTGTCGGATGCCCGTCTCCTGCTGATTCTCGTTACACCCGACGGTGACGTTCAGAACCGAATCCTGATGGCGGAGCGTTCGTACAGCCCCTCAGAGCTCACGGAAGCGGCGAACATACTCAATCAGAATTTCGCCGGGCTCACATTCGAGGAAACGCGTAAGCGGATACACGAAGAGCTGAAACAGCTGCGTGAAGACATGACGAGCCTCATGACAAAAGCCGTCGACGTCGGCAGCCAGGCGCTCACCGAATCGGCAGAGGACGTCGTGATTTCGGGCGAAGGGCGCCTCCTCGACGTCCACGATCTTTCTTCCGATATGCACCGGCTACGCGGCCTCTTCGATCTCTTCGAGCGTAAAACCGGACTGCTCCAGCTTCTGGACACTTCGAACCGTGCCCAGGGCGTTCAGATTTTCATCGGCGGCGAATCAGGCCTCGTGCCTTTGGACGAATGCAGCGTCGTGACTGCGCCGTACGAAGTCGACGGTCACATCGTAGGAACTGTCGGGGTCATTGGCCCGACCCGTATGGCATACGAGCGCGTGATCCCGATCGTGGACATCAC
>JBKJPI010000257.1:0-4896 GCA_046595235.1 Burkholderiales bacterium
CGATGTTCTACGTGCGTGAACGGCGTCTGTGGGTGCTTGTGAAGCCGGCGACCGGGGATGTGTTGTACGCCATATCCACGAATCGCCCAGGGCTCGAGTTCGAGCGGGAATCGGCTCGGCATCGTGAAGCTATCAGGAGTATGGTGAGCACTCAATCCTCCGGGAATGCCTCGGCGCCCCGGCCGGGTGAAACATCCGCGGCAGTAATGGCTACGGGGCCCCACCGCGCGGGCGATTCGCCCGATATCGACAAAAAGGCTTAACGATGGAACTCACGCATGCGTTGCCCGAACCGCTGCCGCTTCTTAAGCGACTGTCGGTGCTCGACTGGCTGTTTGCGGTGCTTGTAAGCGCCGGTGCGGCGTTCGCATTCGCCCGCTATGGCCGCTACATGGACGGCTACGAGAAGGGCGTGCTGGCAGGTTCAGCGGTTGCGCTGACCGGACTCGGATGGCACTGGAAAGGCATTCGCGTTCTGCTCGCGGTCATCGCCGCGGGCGGGCTCGCAGCCGTGGCGTTGTATCAGGGCAGTCTCGCGCGAGCCGATCAGGCGTTTTTCCTCAAATATTTTCTGTCGAGCCAGACCGCGATCATGTGGATGAGCGTGCTTTTCGCACTCGCCACTGCCGCTTACTGGGGTGCGCTCCTGTCACGTTCCGAATCCGCGGGCAGCATCGCGACCGGATTTACATGGAGTGCGACCGCGATGGGGCTCATCGGTCTCCTCGCGCGCTGGTACGAGTCGTATCTGATCAGCCCCGACGTGGGACATATTCCGATCAGCAACCTGTATGAGGTATTCGTACTCTTCTGCATCATCACCGCGCTCCTCTATCTTTACTACGAAGCGCGATACGCGACGCGGCAGATGGGCGCGTTCGTGCTGCTCGTCATCATGGCGGCAGTCGGATTTCTGCTTTGGTATACCTTCGACCGGGGCGCACACGAAATTCAGCCGCTCGTGCCTGCGCTTCAGTCGTGGTGGATGAAAATCCACGTGCCTGCGCACTTCGTGAGTTACGGCGCCTTCTCGATCGCGGCGATGATCGGCGTCGCGTATCTCCTGGCTGTGAACGGACGGTTCGCAAGCGTGCTGCCTTCGCCTGAGCTCATGGACGAACTCATGCACAAGGTGATCGCGATCGGATTTGCATTCTTCACGATCGCGACGATCCTCGGTGCCATGTGGGCCGCGGAGGCGTGGGGCGGCTACTGGTCGTGGGATCCGAAAGAAACGTGGGCGCTCATCGTCTGGCTGAACTACGCAGCGTGGCTTCACACGCGCCTCATCAAGGGGGTGCGAGGGCCCCTCCTGGCGTGGTGGGCGATCATCGGCCTCTTCGTCACGCTCTTCGCCTTCCTCGGCGTGAACATGTTTCTATCGGGGCTCCACTCTTACGGCACGCTTTGAACGTCTGCGTTCTGCAGACGTTCGCGTTCCGGGGATCTTACGATTCAGAGGGAAAGCAATGGTTTCCCTCCGAGCCTCCTTTCCTTTTGGCGCTGCTACTGTGCCGCTCCGCCGCCTTGAGTTACTTCAGGGTCGCGAAAGCGCGTTTGGCGGCGGCGACGGTTTCAGCGATCTCGTCAGCGCCATGGGCTGAAGATACGAAGCCGGCTTCGTAGGCCGAAGGCGCGAGGTAGACGCCTTCTTTCAGCATCGCGTGGAAGAACCGGTTGAAGAGCGCCGCGTCGCATTCCATGACTTCAGCGTACGATTGCGGTGGGCTCGATCTGAAGTACAGGCCGAACATGCCGCCGACGCTCATTGCCGAGAAAGGCACGTTCGCGTTCCGTGCAGCTGCGGTGAGCTGCTCACAAAGCGCGCGTGCCGTCGCGCCGAGCGCATCGTAGAAGCCCGCGGTCTGAACGAGCTCGAGCGTGGCCATACCAGCCGCAAGTGCCACCGGGTTTCCTGAGAGGGTTCCTGCCTGGTAAACGGGCCCCAGCGGCGCGAGCGATTGCATGATGTCGCGGCGGCCACCGAACGCACCGACAGGCATACCGCCGCCAATCACTTTGCCGAGTGTCGTCATGTCGGGTTGTATTGCGTAGAGCGCCTGCGCACCGCCCAAAGCAACGCGGAACCCCGTCATCACTTCGTCGAAGATGAGCACTGTGCTGTGTCGCGCGCAGAGCTCCCGCAGTGTCTCGAGAAAACCCGGTCGCGGAGCGACCAGGTTCATGTTGCCGGCGACAGGCTCGACGATCACGGCCGCGATTTCGTCGCCTGTCTCGGCAAACACCTGCGCGAGCGCGGCGGTATCGCCGTATTCGAGCACGAGCGTGTGCATTGTCGTTTCCGGCGGAACGCCGGCCGAGCTCGGCTGACCGAGCGTGAGGGCACCGGAGCCTGCTTTGACGAGCAGCGCGTCGGCATGGCCGTGATAGCAGCCTTCGAACTTTATGATCTTGGCGCGGCCGGTAAATCCGCGCGCGAGCCTGATCGCACTCATCGTCGCTTCAGTGCCGGAGCTTACGAGCCGCACCTGTTCCATCGACGGCACGAGTCGACACAGCAGCGCAGCCATCTCAACCTCGACTTCGGTGGGCGCACCGAACGAGAGGCCCTTACTCGCGGCCGTCTGAACCGCCTGAACTACCGCGGGGTGCGCGTGACCGGCGATCAGGGGCCCCCACGAGCCGACGTAATCGATGTAGGTCTTACCATTGATGTCCCAGACGCGCGCGCCCTGGCCGTGCGTGAAGAACACGGGCGAGCCGCCAACCGCGCGAAACGCGCGCACCGGCGAATTCACACCCCCTGGCGTTCGTTCCTGGGCACGCTTGAAAAGCTCGTCGTTCCTGCTCATGAGGCTGCGTTGAAAACGGGCGCGAAGCCAGCCGCGGCTCGGCAGACGTCGTCTGCATCGAACACTGCGGAAATGACCGCGACCGCGTCAGCGCCGGCTGCCACGAGACCCGGGGCATTCTCGCGGGTGATGCCGCCGATGCCGACGATCGGGAGCGTGAGCTCGCGTTTCGCGTCCGCAAGGAGCTCGACCGGCGCTCTCACGGCACCGGGCTTCACGCGGGACGGAAAAAAGCTGCCGAACGCGATGTAGTCGGCGCCGTCGTTCGCCGCATCGCGTGCGCGGTCGATGCTGGCGTAACAGGACACACCGATCAGTTTCCCCGCATCGAGAATCCCCCGCGCCCGATCCACGCCGCCGTCGTCACCACCGAGGTGCACGCCATCGGCGCCAACGGCGTGCGCAATGTCGACATGATCGTTCACGATCAACGCGGCGCCCCGCGTCAAGCACAGAATCGATAGCGCCTGCGCCTGCTCGAGGAGAAGTGCCGGGGAGGCCGTCTTGTTGCGATACTGGATCAGTCGTACGCCGCCATCGATTGCCGCGCCAACTTTTTCGATCAGCACCGCGGTCTCAGCGATGTCCGGTGTCACTGCGTACAGGCCGCGAATCAGTCGCCGCGCGGGGGCGCCGGTCACCGCTTTTTGACGCGGCCGGCCTCGCGAGCCTCGTCCAGCCGTGCGACGCCGTCTTCCAGCGTGTCGAGCCGCAGAATGTGCTCGACTGCAGGTATCTCTTTTTCGGAGGATCGCACCGCATCCGCGTCGGCGCGTTCGCGATCATCGGTCATCTCATCCTCACGTGCCCAGAAAAGGCGGTCGGGAATATGCTGGCCCATGCCGGGGCGGAAAGCCGCCTTGAGCGTCTGCCATGTGTATTCCTGCGCGTCTTTCACGGCATCACCAATCGCGAGGCCGTTCGCGATCGTCGCTGCAATCGCAGAGGCGAGCGTACATCCGGAGCCATGGTATGAGCCCGGAAGGCGCTGCCAGCTGTCGCTTCGCATCACGCCGTCCTGCGAGTACAGCGTGTTCACCACCTGCGGCGTGTTCTCGTGCGTGCCCGTCACGAGCACATACTCGCAGCCGGTCGCAATGATGCGCTTCGCGCACTCCGCGAGGTCAGGATCGTCATCTTCGTTCGTTTCGTCGATCGCGAGCCTGCGCAGTTCAAGACTGTTCGGCGTCATGATCGTCGTTTGCGGAACGAGCAGCTCACGCAGTGCGATGACCATCTCCTCCGACGCGAGCTCGTCGCCTCGGCCGGAGGCGAGAACAGGATCGAGCACCAGTGGAATCTCAGGATAATCGGAGACGACTTCAGCGATCGCAGCAATGGTCTCAATGCTGCCGAGGACGCCGATCTTGAACGCTGCAACCGGCATGTCTTCGAGTACGCACCGCGCCTGGTCCGCAACCCATTCGGCGTCGATCGGGCTTACATCGTCCACACCGGTCGTGTCCTGGATCGTAACGGCCGTGATGACCGAGAGCGGATGACAGCCCATGCTCGAGAGCGTCATGATGTCTGCCTGAAGACCTGCGCCCCCGCTCGGATCCGACGCGGCGAAAACGAGAACGATGGGCGGAAGCTCGGACATTTGCAGGACGCCCGGCCACGATGAGTGAGAAAAGCGGGGCGATTCGATTAAAATCGAAGTTTAACCCAATTCACTCACCATTCTCCCCGAAGCGACATGACCCAGGCGGACACTGAAGTATTCAAAACTTATATGTGCCTCATTTGCGGATTCATCTACGATGAAGAGGCAGGCATTCCGGACGAAGGTATCAAGCCGGGGACGAAGTGGGACGACGTGCCGATGAACTGGACGTGTCCCGAGTGCGGAGCGCGCAAGGAAGATTTCGAGATGGTGGAGTTCTGAGATGCGAATTCTTCATACGATGATTCGTGTCGGTGATCTGAAGCGCTCGATCGAGTTTTATACCGAAGTCCTCGGCATGAAGCTCCTGCGCAGCACAGATTATGAGAGCGGCCGCTTTACCAATGCGTTCGTCGGCTTCGAAGACGAAAGCAGGGCAGCGGTGCTCGAGCTCACGCACAACTGGGACACCCCAGG
>JBKJPI010000013.1:0-2589 GCA_046595235.1 Burkholderiales bacterium
GGCTACACGATGCTTGTCAATTCATCGATACACGTGATCGTGCCGAACCTTTTCTCGAAGATGGGTTACGACCCGCTGCGTGATTTCACGCCAGTGACGGTGGTTTCGACGTCACCGCTGGTGCTCGTGGTGACGCCTGCGCTCCCCGTGATTAACGTGAAGGAATTCGTCGCGTTGGCACGCGCGAGGCCCGGCGAGCTCAGTTTTGGCTCGTCCGGCAGCGGATCTTCGACGCACCTCACGGCAGAGCTTCTGAAGTCCGTCACCGTCACGCGCATGACGCATATTCCATACAAGGGCCAGGGCCAGGCCATCACGGACGTGATCACCGGTGAAATTCAGTTCATGTTCAACAGCCCGTCGGCTGTCAAAGCGTTCATCGATGCGCGGCGGCTGCGTGTCCTCGGCATCACGTCCGACAAGCGCTCGCCGCAAATGCCGGACGTGCCGACGTTTGCAGAATCGGGCTACAAGGATCTTGTGACCGGTTCCTGGTACGCGGTGTGGCTGCCCGCGAAGACGCCCGACGCGATCGTCGCGCGTCTCAACAGCGAAATCGTGCGCATCGTAAAGCTGCCCGACGTGCGCAATCGCATCATTGAGTTGGGCGGAGTGCCCATCGGCGGGAGCTCTGCCGACATGGACGCCTTTCAGAAAGCTGAAAGCGCACGCTGGGCGAAAGTTGTGAAGGAGTCGGGCGCGAAAGCGGAGTGATCAACCTGTCTCAACCCGGCATCTGGTCTCAACCTCGAGGCCAGTCGAAATGCTCTGACCTTGCTCAGGAGGAGCGACGATCCTGATCGCGCTCACGCGGTCTTGAGCGGCTTCAGGACCCTGTAAGTCGCGACCGCGCGACAGACGGCGTTGCCTTTTTCGTCGATCACTTCACCTTCAGCGAACGCGATCGTCCGCCCTTCGCGTACGACCGTGCCGTTGCACGTCAGGACGCCATGCGCGGCGCCGAGGTAGCTGAGTGTCATCGAAATGGTGGCAACGTTCGTCGGGCCCTCGAGTGTCGATCGCACCGCCTGCGAGAGTGTCGCGTCGAGGAGCGATGCGGTGATTCCGCCATGCACCTCACCACGCGAGTTGCCGAAATGCTTGACGTAAGGCAGCTCGATCGTACATTTACCCGCGCCCAGGCTCATGAGACGCAGACCCAGGTGCTCGTAGAGCGGCGGATAGGAGAGCCACGCGGGTGCGTCTGTGGTTTTCATGTTTCGCGGCTCTGATTCATGCAACTGCGCGCCGAAAGGCAGAGAGAAACGGGGGAGACGGGGGCGAGGGAATATTTCGCCCGTTACTTGCCGGTGAAGTTCGCCTTACGCTTTTCCATGAACGCGCGTCGCCCTTCGATGTAGTCCTGGCTTGCGAAGCAATCGGCAACGACCTTTTCGCACAATGCGACGTCGCGCTTGTCCGCATCCTTGATGTACTCGTCGATGCCGCGCTTGGAAGCGAGGATGGAGAGCGGTGCATTGTTGCCGAGCGTTCGTGCATAGTTTTCGACGAAAGCCTCGAGCTCGCCTGCGGTGACCATATAGTTGACGATGCCGAGCCGCAGCGCCTCGGGCGCCGGCACGCGCCGGCCCGTGAAGAGAATGTCCTTTGCTGCTGACGGCCCTACGAGCTCGATGAGATGACCGAGACGATCGGATGCATACCCGATGCCGAGCTTGGCTGCCGGAATGCCGAAGCTCGCATCCTCGCTGCAGATACGGATGTCGCAATTCAGCGCAATAGCGAATCCGCCGCCGAGGCAGTACCCCCGAATCATCGCGACGGTAGGCTTGGCGCTGCTTTTGAGCAGCGTGCGAAAGCGATCGCCGGTTTTGTTGTAATTCGCGACGTCCTCTTTGGTGGCGCGCGCTTTCTCGAACTTGGAAATGTCGCCGCCTGAAACGAACGACTTGTCGCCGGCGCCTGAGAGAACGATCACGCGGACTTCGTCGTCCCTGAGAAAGCCCTCGATCACGTCCGCTGCGGCAATCGACATCTCGAGCGAGAACGCATTGCGTTTCGCAGGGTTGTTGAAGATGAGGTGTCCCGCGGGGCCCGCCTTCTTCGAAAGGATCTTGCCGTCGGCGGTCGCGGCGTCTCGTGTCATCGTTTCTGTTGTCATGACCGTACTCCTTGTGCTTTTCTGGAGGACGTCATTCTGGCGCAGACCGGAATGACGTCAGAGGAAATATCAAATGACCCCGCTCGCGCGCATGTCTTTGAGTTGCGCGTCGGTGTAGCCGACGCCCTTCAGAACTTCATCCGTGTGCTGGCCCGCTTCGCCGGTGGGAATGCGAATGTCTTTAGGCAGCCCTTCCATGTTGATGGGGGAGCCGACTACGTTCACGGTGCCCTTCTTGCCATTGTTCATGGGCGTTGAAAGTCCGAGATGCTGGACCTGCGGATCGGCAAACACCTCGTCTATCGAGTAGATCGGTCCGCACGGAACCCCGGCTTCTTCGAGCAACTCGACCCAATGCGCCGCGGGTTTCTGCTTGGTGATTTCCGCGATCGTGGCGTTCAGGTTCTTGCGGTCGGCGCCGCGCTTCGCCGTCGTGTTCCACTCGGGCTTGGTTTTCCACTCGGCAT
>JBKJPI010000055.1:0-4337 GCA_046595235.1 Burkholderiales bacterium
GATCAACGGCACCTTCATGCGGCCGGGGGAATGGGTGCCCGTGTGGTACGTTTACAGCAGTCTTTCGCGAAGCGAGCTCCTTGCCTACTATCGGGCCGCGCACATCGCCCTCGTCACGCCGCTGAAGGACGGGATGAACCTCGTTGCAAAGGAATATTGCGCGTCGAGCATCGAAGAAGACTGCGTGCTCATTCTCAGCGAGTTCGCCGGGGCCGCAGCGCAGTTGCAGCGCGGCGCGCTGCTCGTCAATCCATACGACATCGAAGGTGTCGCCGACGCCATTTATCGCGGCTACACCATGAGCGACGAGGAGCGGCGCAACCGCATGCGTCGCCTCCGCCGCGGCGTTCGCGAATGCGATATTTTCTGGTGGGTCGATACCTACCTTCAGGCAGCCATCGAACGTGACCTTTCCGATTACCCTCAACCGGAAAATAACTATGTTCCTGAAGCGACAGTGGATTATGTCCCCATCTGATGCGGGCGCGCAGATTGCAGGGCCTGCCCCGACACTCCAGTAACATGTACTAGCGGAGCAACCCTTGAGGAGATCACTATGAGCAGGACCGGAATCTTATTGGTAGCGGCGGCTCTCGCCTCCACCACGGCGTGGGCGCAAACCGCGGGTCAGGGCGGCGGGCAGCGGAGCGGTACCGAACGCCCACGGGGTGTGGTCACTGGAGGCTCGCCTGACGGCGGGATCGCGCTGCAGAGTGACGTGGCAAAGTCGCAGGGCAATGCGGTCAGCGGCGGCGTCAGCGTCAACGCGCGGGATAATTTGCGCAGTCAGGTCCCACCGCATAACGTAAAAATGGTGTTCGCGCTGAACACCGGTAACTATCTGTCGGATGTCGACGTAAAGGTCACAGACCGATCGGGCAAGGTCGTTATTCAGGATGTTTCGAATGGCCCGTGGCTGTACGCGCAACTTCCTCCCGGCAGTTACACCGCGACGGCGACCTACAACGGTTCTGCGAAAACGCATCGGTTCAGTGTAGGAAAGTCCGGCGTCCGGACGGCGCAGTTCCGCTGGCCGGCGAGTGTCGAGCAGCAGGCCGGGGGTTCCGCGGCAGGTGAGGGAAGCGGCCCGATTCTAGGCACCGGGCCACAGGAAGCCCAGCGCTAGCACTGCCCCCGGCAGTCCGGTCACACGCTTTGTAATCGAGCCGCCCCCCGCGAGGTGAGGCGGCTCGATTACGTACGGATTCCAAGCGTCATTCTCGAGGCCCGCGGCTTATACGTCTTCACCACGACGCGCCAGTAGTCCTGTCAGCGCGTTTGTGTCACGCTTGATTTCACCTATACCGCGGTATAGGATGAGCGCGCCTCAATAAAAGCCCCGAGCATTCCATAACTAAAGCGGCTGCCCGCCTGGAACCTTTAAGCCCTTCAGTTTCCCTGCAGGTGGAGCCGTACTTGAAAGCAATTCATCCGATTTTCACCTGGAGGAAACCATGCCAAAAAAGCCCGGCAGTCCCGAACACGAGCAACTAAGTGCGTCCCGCCGTAAGTTCTTAAGAGGCGCTGCCGCAACAACCGCGGCCGCCGCAGCAGTCCCCATGTTCGCCATGGCGGCTGAAAAAGCCGCCGACAAACCGGCGGCCCCGGCCCCGGCCGCAGCGCCTGCCGCACCTGCCGTGGTTTCCTCCACCGGCGCGCAGACGATGCGCTGGCAGAGCACGTGGCCGGCAAAAGACATCTTCCACGAGTACGCCCTCGACTTTGCCAAGAAAGTGAACGACATGACAGGCGGCGATCTTCGGATCGAGGTGCTGCCTGCCGGCGCAGTCGTTCCTGCATTCGGCCTGCTCGATGCGGTGTCGAAAGGCGCACTCGACGGCGGCCACGGCGTTCTCGTGTATCACTACGGCAAACAGAACGCGCTCGCGCTGTGGGGCTCGGGCCCGGCGTACGGCATGGACGCGAACATGCTTCTGTCGTGGCACAAATACGGCGGCGGGCGCGAGCTTCTGAACAAGCTCTACAGCTCCGTCGGCGCCAACGTCGTGTCGTTCCCGTATGGGCCGATGCCGACACAGCCGCTGGGCTGGTTCAAGAAGCCGATCACGAAGCCCGAGGACTTCAAGGGCCTCAAGTTCCGCACCGTCGGCATTTCGATCGACGTGTTCACGGGCCTGGGTGCTGCGGTGAACGCATTGCCGGGCGGCGAGATCGTCCCCGCGATGGATCGTGGACTTCTCGATGCGGCGGAGTTCAACAACGCAAGCTCGGATCGCCTGCTCGGATTTCCGGACGTCTCCAAGGTGTGCATGCTGCAGAGCTTCCACCAGAACGCCGAGCAGTTCGAGATCATGTTCAACAAGACGAAGTACGATGCCCTCCCGGCCCGCATGCGCGCGATCATCGACAACGCCGTCGAAGCCGCCTCTGCGGATATGTCGTGGAAAGCCGTGAATCGCTACTCGCAGGATTACCTGGAGATGCAGCAGAAGCAGGGCGTCAAGTTTTACAAGACGCCGGATGCGCTGCTGCAGCGACAGCTCACTGCGTACGACACGGCTGCCGAGAAGAAAGCGGCGGAAAACCCGATGTTCAAGGAGATCGCCGAATCGCAGAAGCGCTTCGCCGAGCGCGCAGTGCGGTGGGACCTCGACACGAACGTCGACCGGCGCATGGCATACAGGCACTATTTTGCCAAGGGCGGACAGAAACCCGCAGCGAAGAAAGCCTGATCAGAAGTCGAGTGCACGCGACGCCATCCGGGATTGCGTGCCCGGGTGGCGTTTTTCGTTGGGTTAGCTGTTTCGCGCCGCTCTTTCAGGAGTGAGCGTTTCAGATTCGCGCCGGGGTCTCATGCAGAAGCTGCTTCTTCTGGTCGACAGGTTCAGCACGTTCGTCGGACACGCGTTTTCGTGGCTCATTATCGCGCTCACGCTCGTCATAACGTGGGAAGTTGTCTCGCGCTACGCTTTCGATGCACCTCACGCATGGGCGTTCGACGTGATGGCGATGCTTTACGGCACGCTCTTCATGATGGCCGGTGCATACACGCTTTCGGTCAACGGTCATGTGCGCGGCGACGTGCTCTACGGGTTTTTTACTCCGCGCGTACAGGCCTCGCTGGACCTCACGCTCTACATCGTCTTCTTCATCCCGGGAGTCGTCGCGCTCGTGTGGGCCGGCTACTACTACGCCGCCGATTCGTGGCGCATCAACGAGCATTCGAACGTGACCGCTGACGGGCCGCCGGTCTACCCGTTCAAGACGATCATTCCGCTCGCCGGATCGATACTGCTCGCGCAAGGTATCGTCGAGATCATCCGCTGCGTGATCTGCATCAGGCTGGGCGCCTGGCCCTTGCGGCAGCGCGATGTGGAGGAGGTCGACGTCGCGAAGCTGAAGGAAATGGTCCACGTGAAGGACGAGGACATCGAGGCGCTCGGGAAGTACGCGCCCCAGCAAGGTGCAGCCCGATGAGAATCCGCCGCGAGTTGTGGTTCGGCTTCTCGCTGATGGCGATCATCCTGACGGCAGTGGTGATCTTCATGCCGTGGACTGAGTTGAAAAGCGGGCACCTCGGCCTCCTCATGCTTGCGCTGATCGTGAGCGCCATCATGCTTGGGTTCCCGACCGCGTTCACGCTCATGGGAATGGGTGTTTTCTTCGCGTGGCTTGCCTACCGCAGCGTGAATCCCGCGCTGGCTCCGCAGCAAGTGCTCGACTTGATGGTGCAGCGGACTTACGGCGTCATGTCGAACGACGTGCTGATCGCGATCCCGCTGTTCGTTTTCATGGGCTATCTCGTCGAACGTGCGGCCCTCATCGACAAGCTGTTCAAGAGTCTTCATCTTGCGATGGCCCGCATTCCAGGCTCACTCGCAGTCGCAACGATTGTCACGTGTGCAATATTTGCGACGGCTACCGGCATCGTCGGTGCCGTCGTGACGCTCATGGGTCTGCTCGCCTTCCCGGCGATGCTGAAGGCCGGATACAACGTGAAGGTCTCCGCAGGCTGTATCACCGCGGGGGGATGTCTCGGCATCCTCATTCCGCCTTCGGTGCTGTTGATCGTTTATGGCGCAACCGCCGGTGTGTCGGTTGTGCAGCTTTATGCCGGCGCGTTTTTCCCGGGACTCATGCTCGCCTCCCTTTACATCGGATACGTCGTAGTCCTCGCCAAATTCAAGCCGGATCTGATGCCGCCACTGGCGGAAAGCGAGCGCGCGGTTCCGCTGCCGCATTACGCCAGACAGCTGGTGCACAAGGGTCGCCATGCGGTGATTGGGCTGGGCGGTGCGCTTTTCGGCGACGCCGCTGGCGTTCCGAAGCGAACGGTGCTCCTGCAGTTTTTCCTGGCGCTCCTGCCCGCGCTCGCG
>JBKJPI010000116.1:0-9432 GCA_046595235.1 Burkholderiales bacterium
TACTCGATCAACATGGTTGCTTTCCAGTTCGTGCCGTCGGGCACGAGTGGGTTGTAGGCGGCAAGCTCGTCCTCTACGCCTTCATCTTCGAATATGCGCTCGGCACGCAGCATCTCCTGCACCTGGTATCGAACAGTGAGCTCGTCTTCAAAGAGCAGCGTGACGTGGGGGCCGAGATGCGCGGTGCGGTCTTTCTTGTGCGCGATGATGCGCGAGCGGAAGCCCCCGCGCGAGCGCGAGTAGGCTTCCAGGCTCAGCAGGCTTTCGCGTGTAATGAGCGCCATGCGCGTGTCCTAGATCCCGTAAGCCATGCGAATGAGCGTAATAGGATGACGACGTACGGGTGACGAAGTACCGATACCCTGCTCGATATGCCGCGCGGCGATGGCGCAGTCCGAGCTGATGTATTGTGGCTCGTGCTCGCTCATGAGTCTGAAAACCGGGCGGCCGATCTTCATCGACTGCTCGAAAAATTCGGTTTTTACGCCCCACGTTCCGTCGTGGCCCGAACAGCGTTCGACCGTGGTGACTTCAGTTCCGGGCACCATCTCGAGCAGCTCACGCGTTTTCTGACCCATATTCTGCACTCTCAGGTGACAGGGGATGTGGTACGACACGCGGCCGAGAGGATTGCTGAAGTCCGTTCTCAGCAACGCGTCCTTATGACGCAGCACGAGATACTCGAATGGATCGAACATGGCGTCGGCGACGAGCCGCACGTCCGGATCGTCCGGGAACATGAGCGGCAGCTCCTGCTTGAACATGAGCGTGCACGAAGGTACTGCAGTCATGATGGCATAGCCTTCGCGAGCATAGCGCGCGAGCGCCGGTATGTTCGCATCCTTGCTCCTTGCGACTGACTCGAGGTCACCCAGCTCGAGCTTCGGCATGCCGCAGCACGATTCTTTGTCGACCAGCAAAGCGGGTATTCCATTGTGCTTGAGCACGGCCAGGAGATCGTGGCCTATGTCCGGCTCGTTGTAATTGATGTAGCAGGTCGCGAATATGGCCACCTTCCCGGGCGTCCTGGCGCCATCGGTCGCCGGAAGATCGCATGTCGGCACCGCAGTGCTGCGAAACCGGGCGCTGTCGTAATCCGGAAGAACCCGCTCGCGGTGAACGCCGAGCGTCTTCTCGAGCAACACACGGGCAGGCGCCGACTTGTTGGCGGCATTGACGAACTTGACGACCACCGGTATCGACGCGAGCTTCCCGACGGCGTCGGTGCTCGTCAGTATCCGGTCGCGAAGCTTTACTTCACCCTTCCGGAACTTGAACGCTTTCGCACGGAGCTGCAGGTGGGGGAAGTCAACGTTCCATGGATGCGGCGGCACATACGGACATTTTGACATGTAGCACATATCGCAGAGATAACAGCGATCGACTACTTCCCAATAGCGGCTCTTCTCGACGCCGTCGAGCTCCATCGTCGGGCTCTCATCGATGAGATCGAAGAGCGTGGGGAAGGCCGTGCACAGATTCACGCAACGGCGGCAGCCGTGGCAGATGTCGAAAACGCGCTCGAGCTCTGCAAAGAGCTTCGTCTCGTCATAAAAGTCTTCCGACTTCCAGTCGAGTGGGTGCCGAGTGGGAGCCTCGAGACTCCCCTCACTGATGCTCATAGGGCGACGCAGATTTGGAGCTGAAGCGCGGCCGGTGCTGAGCAGCGCTTCAACTTGAGTGACGGCTGGCTAGTCGCTGAGCGCGTCCAGTGCCTTCTGGAAACGGTTGGCGTGCGACCGCTCGGCTTTAGCGAGCGTCTCGAACCAATCCGCAATTTCGCTGAAGCCTTCGTCGCGCGCTGACTTTGCCATGCCCGGGTACATGTCTGTGTACTCGTGGGTCTCGCCCGCGATCGAAGCTTTCAGGTTGTCGCGGGTGCGACCGATTGGCAGATCGGTCGCCGGATCGCCGCACGCCTCCATGTATTCGAGATGGCCGTGCGCATGCCCCGTCTCGCCTTCGGCGGTCGAGCGGAAGACCGCTGCGACATCGTTCTGCCCTTCGACGTCGGCTTTCGCTGCGAAATACAAGTAGCGACGGTTCGCCTGCGATTCGCCAGCGAATGCGGCTTTCAGGTTGCCGTGAGTCTTAGATCCTTTGAGTTGCATGTACCTCTCCTTATGTCGCGGGCGCTCGACGTAGCGTTGCTGTTCTTTAGACCAAATCCAAATGCGAATCGAGTATAAGAACCGACCCGAATTGTGTCAACGAGCCCGCCTTTAGCGGGCGAGTTGAGCTTCGATCTCGGAAAACGTACGCGCGACTTCGCTCGTGGGGATCGCGACGCCGAGTTGCCGGGCGATCTGCGTGGCCGAAAAGACGCCGCGAACGGCCTGCCCTGACCCGCCGCGTTCTGCGACCATCGCGTGCTGACGACCCGCACGCTTCAGCGTTGCCACCACGTGGCCCACCTTCGCAGTACGAATCGCTTCGTAATCGAGCACTTCAAGCGAATCCTGCGCTGTCATCACGTCACGCACGAGGAGTTCCTCTCGCCGCATGCCGCGGTGTGAAACAACCCGCATCGGTTTTTCGCCAAGTACGTCGGCCGATGTGATGACACCGACCACGGCCCGATCCTGATCCACGACGAGGAGCAGCCTGACACCGCGCTGAATCATGCGGCGGTGCGCTTCATCCATGCTGTCGCCCGAGAGCACAATCACCGCGGTGACAGCTTTGAAGTCAGTCATGGCGTGTACCGCCGGCGAATCGAGCGTCACGCGCTCCGGTGTGGTTTGAGTCGGCTGTGCGTAGCCCGACCCGGCTTTCAGCAGATGGTATTCGAGCGGAGCATAATCTCTAAACACTTCGACACTCCCTTAAGACTTGACGTCTTCAACCGCGGGAGAGCACGCTCACCTCGTGCTCAACCTGAGTCTCTGGCGCGGCCCGGGAATCAGTACGCTTGCGAAGATAGCGGGCGAGCTCGCTCAGTGCTTTCTGGTACACGTCGCGCTTGAAATCGACGACCGATTCCATCGGAACCCAGTACTCGTTCCAGCGCCACGCGTCGAATTCCGGCTTTTCGCATGCGCGCAGACATACGTCGCAATCCCGCCCTACCAGACGCAATAGAAACCAGATTTGCTTTTGCCCGCGGTAATTTCCGCGCCAGTCGCGCTTGATCCATACATCCGGCACGTCGTAACGAAGCCACTCGCGCGTTCTCCCGAGGATCTTTACGTGCTCCGGATTGAGACCAACTTCTTCGTGCAGCTCACGGTACATCGCGAGCTCCGGCGTCTCACGCGACTTTATTCCGCCCTGCGGGAACTGCCACGAGTGTTCCCGAACGCGCTTGCCCCAGAAAACCTCGTTCCTGCCATTGCACAAAATGATGCCAACATTGGGGCGATAACCGTCACGATCGATCATGTCGTTAGCCCGTAAGTTCGTCAGTTATCACGATTTTTTCACAATTCTACTGGCAAGGAAAGGCGCTATGCCCCACGGTTGGTGCGCCGTTCACGGATACAGCCGCGCCTCGTCGTGTTTGTTCATTTTTCCAAGGTTTTCGACGAAACGACCGAACTCGAGGCCGAACTCATCCTCAAGCGTTTTAGCGCGCGCTTCCAATGCCGCCCATTCGAAAGGCTTCGGCCTGTCACGAAAACCAAAAACGATGACGTTGCCCGGACGTTCAGCCGGCAAGCTCAGCGTCCCGTCTGGAAACGCCGACTGAATGCGCTTCTGCAGTATTGCAAAGAGCCTGTCCCCGCCCCAAAGGTTCACGACAAGAATCCCTCCGGGCGCGAGACGCGCATGACACGCACAATAGAAACTGCGGTCAGCGAGTTCCTCAGCGTGCGAATCGGCGTCATATCCGTCCAGGAAAATGACATCAGCGTTGACACCATCGCGAGCGATATATTCCGAGCCATCAGCGACGATAACCTGGAAGCGCGGAGGTACGTCTTCAGGCACGTGGAAGTACTGCCTCGCAATCGCCACAACCTGCGGGCTCACTTCGATCACGGTGAGGCGTGTCCGCGGCGAACGGCGATGGACGAACTTTGCGAGCGAGCCGCCGCCGAGCCCAATCATGAGCGCACGCGCAGGCGTCGGAACGAACAGCAGATATCCCATCATGCTGCGGGTATAAGAAAGCTCGAGGTCGTAAGGCTTTGAAAGGCGCATCGAGCTCTGCACCGTGTCGCTGCCGATGTGCAATGAGCGAACGCCATGGCGCTCGCTCATGTACGCGGTTTCGGAGTCGTCCAAAGATTTACGGGCGCGCCACCTGGCGAGGAATTTCATGCTGCGCGGCTAGCGTGAGGGGATTACAACCTCCAGTAGAATAAGGGTTTTTTCGCCCTCAGAACAGCTATGCGAGTCTCGCAGTTTTTTCTTTCCACGCTCAAAGAAGCGCCGGCTGAAGCGGAAGTGGTCAGCCACAAGCTCATGTTGCGCGCAGGGCTCATCAGGCGACTCGCAAGCGGCATATACACCTGGATGCCTCTGGGCTTACGCGTGCTGCGTAAAGTTGAAGCAGTCGTGCGCGAGGAAATGAATCGCAGCGGCGCGATTGAGCTCCTGATGCCGGGCGTTCAGCCGGCGGAGCTCTGGCAGGAATCCGGGCGTTGGGATCAGTACGGACCCGAGCTCCTCCGCCTGAAGGATCGCCACAGCCGCGATTTCTGTCTCGGACCCACGCACGAAGAAGTTGTGAGCGACATCGTGCGGCGCGAAATCCGCAGCTATCGGCAACTCCCGCTGAATCTTTATCAGATCCAGACGAAGTTCCGCGACGAGATCCGGCCGCGATTCGGGGTCATGCGGGGCCGCGAGTTCCTGATGAAGGATGCTTACTCCTTCCACGCGGATAAGTCGAGTCTCGACTCGACTTATCAGGCAATGTATGACTGCTACTCGCGCATCTTTACGCGCCTGGGGCTCAAGTTTCGCGCCGTTGCTGCCGATACGGGAAGTATCGGCGGCACCGGGTCTCACGAGTTTCACGTCCTTGCCGAATCAGGCGAGGACGCAATCGCTTTCAGTCCGCGGTCCGATTACGCCGCAAACATAGAGCTTGCCGAAGCCGTGGCTCCCAAAGGAGCGCGCGCGCTGGCGAGCGAAACGCTTGAAAAGGTGCGCACACCCGGCGTGTCTACGATCGCCGGGCTTGCTGAATACCTGAAGGTGCCTGTCGAACGTACTGCCAAGTCGGTCGTTGTCGAAGGCGCCGACGGGCAGCCCGTACTGCTGCTCGTACGCGGCGACCATGAGGTCAATTTGATCAAGGCTGGAAAGCTCGACGTCGTTGCGCAGCCGGTCCGGTTTTCATCCGGGGCCGACATCGCACGCGCTTTCGGCGCCCAGCCAGGCTCACTCGGCCCCGTCGGCTTCAAGGGAACGGTCGTCGCCGACCGCGCGGTAGCTGCGATGTCCGACTTCGTGACGGGTGCGAACGAGGACGACCACCACTATACGGGAGTCAACATCGGCCGTGACTTCGAAGAGCCGCGTGTCGAAGACATTCGAAACGTGGTCTCAGGCGACACAAGCCCCGATGGCAAAGGCGCGCTCGAGCTTTGCAGGGGAATAGAAGTTGGCCATATTTTCCAGTTGCGGACGAAGTATTCGACTTCGATGAATCTTACCTTCCTCGACGAGTCCGGCAAGTCGCGCGCGATGGAAATGGGATGTTATGGGATCGGCGTGACGCGCGTGGTCGCGGCCGCGATCGAGCAGAATCATGACGAGCGTGGAATCGTTTTCCCCGCGGCGATGGCGCCGTTCGACGTGGCGATTGTGCCGATCGGCATGGGTAAGAGCCCTCGTGTGAAAGAGGCGGCCGTGCAATTGCACGACGAACTCGCCGCGGCCGGTGTGGAACTTATCCTTGACGACCGGGACGAACGTCCGGGTATCATGTTCGCGGACGCGGAGCTCATGGGCATTCCCCACAGAATTGTCGTGGGGGAGCGAGGCCTCAAGGACGGCAGCGTCGAGTACCAGGCCAGGCGTGAGACAAAAGCCCAGAACGTCCCGCTATGTGACGCCGTAAACTTCATGAGAGAGAAGTTATCTTCAACGTCATGAGCATCCCCCGGATCCTCGCGCCCGTGCTGGCGTGCCTTCTTACCCTCTGCGCGTCGCTGGCGTATGCAGGGGCACAGATTTACGAGCCGCTTTCTGCGAGTGTTCAGGCCGCGCTCCACAAAGCGATCTCTGACCAGGCCGCGCCGTATCTCGCGTTCAAGACCGAAGCTGAAGCACGCGAATGGCTTACGGCGATGTCCGCACGTTTGGCGAAGCGGATGCCTGATCAGGTTGCCCGCGAGGAATTCCTGGTAACGGTGCACTACGAAGCCAAGCGTGCGGGCCTCGATCCACAACTCGTTCTCAGCCTGATTACCGTGGAGAGCGCGTTTCGCAAATACGCCGTCTCGACGGCCGGTGCACGGGGATTCATGCAGGTGATGCCGTTCTGGGTCAGGTTGATCGGCGGCAGCGGGGACCAGAATCTCTTTCATCTGCGCACCAACCTGCGCTTCGGCTGCACCATACTGCGCCATTACCTCGACATCGAGAACGGCGACCTCTTCCGCGCACTTGGGCGCTACAACGGAAGCCTTGGCCGTGCGCCGTACCCGAACAGCGTGCTGCAGGCGTGGACGGGGAACTGGACTTACCAAGTGCGCGCAGTCGACGTCGCTCAGGAGGCCCGCAAGACGGCTTCGTCCTCGATGTAAATCTGACAGCACTACCTCGCGTCAACGCGGGTCGGCTCGCCCCGCAGGCGAGTGGTATGGGCCAGCGCCTGTCAAGCCCGGGCTTGAGAAGGCTTCACCTGGGGTCGCTTTTCAGGAAGCTCCGCGCCGACATCGGCAGCCCGGAACAACTGATCAAGACTCATCCGCATGTTCTCGCTCATCCGGGCGGCGAGCTCGTGGACCTGGGTGGTGAGCTCGGGATCGGCAGCGCGCGCCGGGCGGTGCGCTTCCCCCTGAAAAACAAATAGCCTGTAGACGTCCTCCACGCTGATACCTACGGGGTCGCGATGGAGTACCCATCCCGATGGCGATGTACGGCTCACCCAACCCGCACCGACCATCGTTTCGAGAATGCCCTCGACCTGCTCGATGCGCACCGTGGCCGCCGCGAGGAGCTCGGGAAGCATCACGACTTCTCCTGCCCCGTGCGCGCGCCAGAGAATTTTGAGTATTTGCAAGGCATCGAAGAAGTCGCTGCCGGGCACCGGCCGCGCCTGGCCCGCACCGGCGCGCCATTCGGGGAGTGCGGCGACCACGACCGCTCCGAAGATAACGACGAGCCACGACGTATAGATCCACAAGAGAAAGATTGGCACCGTCGCAAAGGCGCCGTAGACGAGCGTGTAGGTGGGAAATTGTGCGATATATAAACCGAAACCGCGTTTCATGATCTCGAACGCCGCACCGCCGAGCACTCCGCCGATCATTGCATCCTGAACACGTATTCTCCGGTTGGGCATAGCCGCATATAAGAGCGACAGTGCAACGGATGTCAGCAACACCGGTACGATGGTTAACACAGCCACGCTCACGCCAGGAACGTCTCTCACCAGGCCGACCGCATGCCCGACAAGCCACGACGTAATCGAGAGGCTTGCGCCGATCAGTACCGGACCGACCGTTATCAACGTCCAATAAACGAAGATCCGGCTGACGATCGAGCGTGACCTTTTTACGCGCCAGATGTCGTTGAACGCCCGATCGATCGTGAGCAGAAGCATGACCGAAGTAACGAAGAGGAATACGATCCCCACTGCCGTTAGCTTCGCCGCATTTTGCGTGAACTGCTGCGTGTAGGTTGCGATGACGTCAGCCGAAGCCGGCATCATGTTTTCCAGGAGAAACATCTCGAGGGCAGCCGTCATTTCGCCGAACACGGGGAACGCCGTGATGACCGTAAGCGCGACCGTGACGATCGGCACGATCGACAGGAGCGAAGTGAAAGTCAGGCTCGAAGCGATCTGCATGCAGTTGTCGTCGTAGAACCGACGCATGACGATTCGGGCGAGCTCGACCAACCGCGGTGTATTTCCGGTCACTTAACCCTCATAGGTCGCCCGAGTTATGCTGCTTTCGTTCATATAACACCCGTCACGGAAAATCGACATGCATTGCGAGATACTCGTTCTCTACTATAGCCATCACGGCGCGGTACGACAGATGGCGCAGCTTGTGGCACGTGGAATCGAACAGGTCCACGGCGCGTCAGCGCGCGTTCGTACGGTGCCGCGACTGACGCCGGCGACGCAGGCGCCCGAGCCCGCAGTGCCCGACGCCGGCTCACCTTACGTCGAATTGAAAGATCTTGCCGAATGTGGCGGCCTCGCCCTCGGCTCGCCAACACGTTTCGGGAACATGGCAGCGCCGCTCAAAGCATTCCTCGATTCGACGTCGGAGGCGTGGCTGAAAGGAACTCTCGCAGGCAAACCAGCCGCCGTTTTTACTTCGACATCGACGATGCACGGTGGGCAGGAAACGACGCTCATTTCGATGATGCTCCCGCTCTTACACCACGGAATGCTTATCGTTGGACTGCCGTACACCGAGCCCGAGCTGACACTCACGACGAGCGGAGGCACGCCTTACGGTCCAAGCCACACTGCGGGATCGGGTAGTGACGCACCACTCAGTGAACACGAAAAAAAGCTTTGTATTGCCCAGGGACGCCGGCTCGCGGAAATCGCGGTTAAGCTCGCCGCGTGAGCGGCACCGGTGAATCCGCGCAGGGCCGGTCGAGCCGTAAACGCATTTTTCATGTGTGCAGCATTGCAACACTCGTTGCACTGATCGCGCTCGCGCTCTTGTGGGAGCTCGTGCTGGCGCCGCTTCGCCCCGGCGGTTCGTGGCTGGGATTGAAGGCGCTGCCCCTCCTTTTGCCGCTGAGAGGCATAGCAGCAGGCCGCACATACACTTATCAGTGGGCGACGCTGCTCGTGCTCGCGTATTTCGCCGAAGGCTGTGTTCGTGCGTATACGGACAGCGCGCCTGCTTCGCTGTTTGCCCTCGTGGAGATCGTACTTGCGGCCGCGTTCTTCGCGGCCGCGATCGCCTTCGTTCGCGCCGCCCGTGCGCGCCAGTAGCGTGTCGGACTTGCCCCTTCCGACACGCCTTGAAGGAAATGAGGTTACGGGAGGCGACGAGGCCCGAGCGAAGGCGAGCGGCGCCACTAGATCTGAGGATTCACACGCTCGAGCTTTGAATGAAGTTTGTTCAGCGCATCGATATAGGCCTTTGCTGACGCGACGACGATGTCGGTATCGGCGCCCTGACCGTTGACGATGCGCCCGGCTTTTGAAAGCCGCACTGTGACTTCGCCCTGAGCATCCGTGCCGGTCGTAATGCTGTTCACCGAATAAAGCAGGAGCTCCGCGCCGCTTTTGGCGACCCCTTCGATTGCCTTGAATGATGCGTCGACCGGGCCGCTGCCTTG
>JBKJPI010000239.1:0-3410 GCA_046595235.1 Burkholderiales bacterium
ATCGCCGAGCACGATCGCTTCGATGGCGGGCCGCGACATGTCGATACGTTGCAAGCGCTGCTGACTGCCGGCGCCAGCACGCAGCTTGCCGACCGCGAGGGCCGCACGCCGTTGCAGCTGGCGAAGGCGCGCGGGTATGACGTGATGACGAAGGCGTTGATCGCGGCCGGCGCGCGCTGATCGAGGATGGCGCACGGCCGTTTGCAGTGACTCGACAGAAAGAATTCCAGGACCTACGGCACAGACCTTATTTATCGAAGACTCCAGGCGGAATACCAATCCCGCAGGACTGCTCTCCCATCGTCGGTGGTCCGTTGCACTGCTCGGCGCTCTCCTGGTGGGCGGTTGCGCGTCGCTGTCGACGTCGCCCGCGCCGAAGCCAAGGCTGGCCGTGTTCATGGCGGCGCCGCCGAGGTAACGGCGGTGCGGTTCCAGTCGCGGAAGGCCACCGTGAAGCACCTGGACGCGGCCGGTCATCCGCCGCAAGACCTCACTCTCCCTTCCCCGCTTCCGGCCCGGCCATACCCGCCGCCGCCCGCCGTCTGCATGATGACCCTGTCGCCTTTCTTGAACGCCCAGTGATCCGATGGATCGATCGGTTTGCCGTTGAGGCTGAGCGAGCCGACTTCCCCCGGGCCGCCTTCGAGGATGCCTTTCGGCGCGGAGCGCACGCGCGTCATGATCATCGAGGCGATCATCGGCTTTTCCCCGGTCATCTCGATCTCGAAGTGCAGACCGCCGCCGCCCCTGTGAGCGCCCTTCCCGCCGCTTTCGCGGCGGATGCTGCGCTCGATCACCCGTAGCGGCGCCTGCTGCTCGAAAATCTCGATCGGCGTGTTGCCGAGATTGGAGGGGAACGAGAGCACCGAGTAGCCGTCGCGATGCTGGGTGGCGCCCTGGCCTGCGTTCATGAAGCACACCGACGAAAACGGCCGCCCGTCGGTTTCTCCGGCCACGGTGATCGAGGAATTGGAGGAGCCTTCGGCGACGGCCTTGTCGGGCAGCGCCTGCGCGAGCGCCATCATGATCGCGGGCACCATCATGTGGCCGATCATGCCGCGTCCGCCGCTTGCCGCCGGGAAGCGCGGATTGAAGATCGAGCCGAGCGGCGCCGAGGTCGTGATCGGCAAAAAGCTGCCCTCGTTGTTCGGAACATCCGGCGAAAGCAGCGCCTTCACCGCGTAAGCCGAATAGGCGAAGCAATAGATCGGCACCACGTTCACCGCGCGCGGCACCTGATCCGAAGAGCCGGTGTAGTCGATCGCAATGCGGTCGCCCTTCACACGCACCGTGCAGTTGATGATGATCGGCGCATCGAACCCGTCATGCTCGAGCCGCGAGTGATATTCGCCGTCGGGCACCGCGCGGATCGCCTTGCGCATCGCGGCCTCGGAGCGGCGGCGGACCTCGGCGCCGAGCGCGGCGAGATCGGTATCGCGCAGAAGCGGCTGCAGCCGCTCTTCCAGCATCTTGCACGCCGCCACCTGCGCCCAGATGTCGCCCAGCGTCATCTCGGGCACCCGCACGTTCTGCGCGATCATGTCGAGGAGCGTCGTGTTGGTCTTGCCGCCGTCGATCAGCTTGAGGCGCGGAATCTGCAGTCCTTCTTCGAAGATTTCACGCACGCCCGCACTGCGCAGGCGTCCCCCGATATCGGGCATGTGCGATACCACGGCCGCGAAGGCGACGATCTTTCCCTTGTGAAAGATCGGCATCGCGATATTCACGTCATGGATGTGCCCCGTGCCCATCCACGGATCGTTGGTGATCATGATGTCGCCCGGCTTCAGCGTGCTCGCGGGAAATACATCGAGGAAGTGCTTCACCGTCGCCGGCAAGCTTCCAATGAAGGAGGCGATGGACATCGTCGATTGCGCGAGCGAGCGGCCCTCGCCGTCGGTGAGCACCACGGCGAAATCGTTCGCTTCGCGCACCAGCACCGAGAAGGACGTGCGGATGAATGCCGTGGAGGCTTCGTCGACCATGCTGACGAGCCGCTTCCATTGAATCTCGAGCGCGATCGGATCGAGCTTCCCGGTTTTGCGGGGGCGGGCGCGCAGGCGCGATGAAGCCTTCTTTTTGTCGGCCGGGGTCGGCCGTGATGCGCGGCTCATGTCAGAACTCCTTCAACAAAACGGATACGGTGTAATCGGGCAGGATTTCCACGTCGGCGCGCACCGGAATGACGAACGTCGATTCGCGCTCTTCTAGAATGACGGGTGCGGTGACTCTGGAGCCCGGCTTGAGCGAATAGCGGTCATAAACAGGCACAGAGCCGTACTTCCTTTCGAGCGGCAGATAGATGGCGCGCTTGCCGCGCATCACCGGCTTCGTACCCGCACGCGCATCACCCCATGTGAAGCGATGGCTCTTCACGACCGAGCGGCCGGTCAGGCGCCAGGTAATGACTTGGGCTGCGGCGTTCGGCACGAGATGGCCGTAGAGCTGGCGGTAACTGTTCTCGAACGCCTTCATGAGCGGCGCCTGCGTGGACTTGCCCATGCGCTGCCACGGTAAAGTCGCGGAGACATTGTGTCCCTGGCCTGCGTAGCGCATCTCGGCGCCGATCCACCATTTGATGCGCGCAGTGTCCGCACCTGCGGACTGGAGCTCGAGCTCCGCATCGGCGCGCAGGTCGTCGTACACCCGTGCCACCCGCGTCCAGTCGATGTCTTTGACAAGCGTGGGATTCGACCAGCTGCGATCGACTCGCGCCGGCGCCGCCAGCAGTCCGAGACACGATCCGGCACCTGCAGCGATCGTTGCGAGCACGCGCGGAATCTGCAGCTTGCGTGCAACTTCGACGACGTGCACCGGTCCCGCGCCGCCGGTTGCGACCATCGCGAACGCGCGCGGATCGTGCCCTTTCTCCGCGATGTGAATGCGCGCGGCTGCGGCCATGTTTTCGTTCACGATGTCGCAGATGCCCCACGCAACTTGAGTCGTGCTCAAGTCGAGCTTCGCCGCAAGCTTGCCCAGCGCCGCTTCGGCGAGATCGTGCCGCAGCTTCATCGCGCCGCCGAGAAAGTTATCCGGATTGAGATAACCCAGCACGAGATCGGCGTCGGTGACCGTCGCACCCTCTCCGCCGGCGCCGTAACACGCGGGGCCCGGATCTGCACCGGCGCTCTCGGGGCCGATATTGAGTAGCCCGAGGTCGTTGACGTGCGCGATCGAGCCGCCGCCCGCGCCGATCTCGATCAGGTCGATGCTCGGAATCAACATGGGGAGCCCTGAGCCGCGCTTGAAGCGATGCACCCGCGCGGCTTCGAAGCTGTGCGCGATGAGCGGCTCGCCGCCGACTGCGACGCAGGCTTTGGCCGTCGTGCCACCCATGTCGAAAGCAAGGATCTGGTCGATGCCGTTGCTGCGCGCAGTATTGAGCGCCGAGAGCACACCGCCCGCGGGTC
>JBKJPI010000518.1:0-12791 GCA_046595235.1 Burkholderiales bacterium
GCGAACGCCGCGGCGCAGCCGGCGCATGCGGTTGCGCCGCTCCTCGTCGCTCATCGTGTACCCGCGATAAATGGCGTCGGCCACGCCTTCGATGTCGTAGGGATTGACGAGCAGTGCGCCACGCTGCAACTGCGCAGCGGCGCCGGCGAACTCACTCAGAATGAGCACGCAGTCTTCTTCGATGCTGGAGGCGCAGTATTCTTTTGCGACGAGATTCATCCCGTCTTTGAGCGGCGTAACGAGCGCAATGTGGGCGGCACGATAGTAGGCAAGAAGCTCGTTTCGCGAGAGGCTGCTGTAAACGTACCATACGGGAACCCATTCCCCCGGCCGCATGAAAGTGCCGTTGATCTCGCCCACCAGTTGCTCGATCTCCCGCTTCAACTCGTGGTACTGCGGGATGTCCACCCGGCTCGGCACCACAACCTGGATCAGCGAAACGCGATGACGGAGCTCAGGGTAGCGATCGAGCGCATTGCGAAACGCGAGCAGCCGCTGCGGAATGCCTTTGGTGTAATCGAGTCGGTCGATACCCAGAATCAGTTTTCGCTGCGGCAACCGGCGGTGCAGTTCATCGGCCCGCGTGGCAACGTCCGGCGCGGCCGCCTGGCGTGCGAAGCTGCCATAGTCGATGCTGATCGGGAAATTGCCGACGCGTGTGGTGTAAGCCCCAGCGGTGACGGACACGACGTTTCCTTTCCCCTGCACCGTCACCTGGCCCTCTGAGAGACGCAGGCACTGGATGAAGTTGCGCCGGTCGCGCAGGGTCTGGAATCCGAGAAGGTCGTAACGCAACAGCGCGTGAAGCAGGGTGGAGCGCCACGGCAGCTTGAAGAAAATATCCGGCGGTGGAAAAGGAATATGCAGAAAAAAACCCATTCGCACCTTGCAGCCCAGCGCGCGCGATTCCGCGGCCACGTTCATCAGGTGATAGTCGTGCACCCAGACAAAGTCGGCCTTGCTGCACTCCTCGAAGACAGCTTGCGCAAAGCGCTTGTTGACTTCTTTATAGCTCGCCCAGTATTTCGGATCGAAGATGCAAAGCGACGCGAAATCGTGGAAGAGCGGCCAGATGATTTCGTTCGAGAAGCCGTGATAGAAATTGTCGATGTCACCTTCGTCGAGCTGAACGCCGCGCAGCGTGATGCCGCTCTTGCTGCTCGCTTCTGCGAGCGCTTCATCGAGCCCGGAGCCGTTGCCGCTCGTGCCGGGCCAACCGATCCAGGTGCCGCCACGGTCGCGCAATACCGGCACGAGCGCCGTCACGAGGCCGCCGGCGCCACCCTGCGTTTTCCACGATCCGTCCGCTGTCCGCGCAAACACATACGGCAGCCGGTTGGATACGACGATCAGACGCTGCTTCGTTCGCTTCATGCTGCGGCCCCCGATATCGCTTGCCCGGCTTCTTTCACGATTGACTCGCTCGTATTACTGCGCCCGCGCCGGCACGTGGTTGTGTCGCCGTCTCTAGGATAAAGTAAATCATGTCGCTCGCGCATACGCAGCGCTGTCCTATTTGCCCGACTTTCGCACCGCCCAGTGGCGCAGAAACGCAACCAACTCCTCGGGCGGCTTGAGCCATACGTCCGCTTCCGTCTCGCGGAACTCGGTGCGCACCAGCACCGCCACACCGCGAAGCTTCAGCGCCCTGAAAGCATCCTCGTCAGTCATGTCATCGCCCAAATAGGCGACTGCACTGTCAGGCGCACTTTCTGAAAGCACGGCCTTCACGGCCGATTGCTTGTTACAGCCGATGGCGCGCAACTCCAGTCCGCCGTCGAACGTCAGCAGTTCCACTACACCTCCGCCTACGACCGGTTCCCATGCGCGCTCAGCCCGGCGCTTGAGCGCTACGCATGCCATCGTCGGCAACCCGCGCCAGTGCAGCGCTATGCTCGCAAGCTTTCTTTCGAGCCGGGCGCCGTCCCGCACGAGATCCGCTATGGCGGCGACTCCGGCTTCCAGCGCACGCTGCGATTCAGGCGCGGGCTCGGTTATGACACGTTTACCGTCCGGCAGCAGACGCTCCCAGCCGTGGGAGCCCCATATTTCCGGCTGCCACGACAGAGACAGCAAAGGCGGGACCTCATCGGCCGGACGTCCGCTCACGATCACGATTCGAGTTCCGCCGGCCCGCGCAATTTCCTCGAGCACCTCTTCAACCTGGGGATAGGGCACCGCCCGGGCGGGGTCGACGTGAAACGGGGCGAGCGTCCCGTCGTAATCCAGCATCAGCACACGTTCGGGCGCACGCGCGATCTGGTCGAAAAAAACACCAAGGTTCACGCGCGGTGTAAGAGCTTGCACGGGCTTAGGTGATGCGAAAGCTAGTCCGGCACCAGTACGATATGCACACGATAGGGGCCGTGAGCGCCGAGCGTCACTGTCTGCTCGATATCGGCCGTGCGCGAAGGTCCGGAAATAAAGGTAACCGCGCGCGGCAGGCCGGCGTCGATCGCCCGAATACGGGACCAGGCGTCTTCCATGCTGCGCACGACACTCGAGCGTCGCACGATTGCGATGTGCGTCTCCGGCAGGAGGCTCACACTCGGCGGACTGCCGGCGCCCGAAAGCACGACGAGCGTGCCCGTTTCAGCAATCGCGGAAGTGACGCCCGTGATGCCGACGAGATCCTCACCGGTCGCGCCACGACTTTCGATACCGATGCCATTACCGCGCCAGTCGAGCGACGCAAATTCCGGCCAGCAAACCGCGCGGAGCACAAGGCCGTGCGTCCCGAGATAAGCCGCGACGCGTGCGGGCACATCAGCGATGGCGGAGGCCTCATCGACCGTCGACGCGAGAGAGATCGCACGTTCACGGAAGCGTTCGATAACGTTCCAGTCATTGCGCGGCGCAGGGCTGCGGGCATGCGCGGTGAGGTGATCGCGAACAGCCGCAAGCTCGGTAACCTCGGCAACCGGGGGCTTACCCTGACGCTCGCGAATTACTGCAAGCATGCGGTCACGCGCGCTCAAGTCATCAGCCCAGCGTCGGCATGTTGAATCCGGTCGGCAGCGCATCCGAATCCGGCCATCGTGTAGTGACGACTTTCGCGCGAGTATAGAAGCGCACGCCTTCCATACCGTGCACGTGCGTGTCGCCGAAGAGTGACCCGCGCCAGCCGCCGAACGAGAAAAATGCGATGGGCACTGGAATGGGCACATTGATTCCGACCATTCCGACTTCGATCTCCCGCTCGAACTTCCGCGCCGCGCCGCCCGATCGCGTGAATACGGCGGTGCCGTTCGCATACGGATTCGCATTGATGAGCAGAATCGCCTCGTCGAGCGTCTTCACCCGAATAACACTCAGGACGGGCCCGAAGATCTCGTCTTTGTATATGGTCATCTCGGGGCGCACGTTGTCGAAAAGCGATGCGCCCAGAAAAAATCCGTCTTTGGTTTCAGGCGACGTGTGTTGCCGTCCGTCGAGTACGAGCCTGGCGCCTTCGGCAACGCCTTTGTCCACGTAGCCGGAGACCTTGTCCCTGTGAGCACTGCTGACGAGCGGCCCCATGTCGATGTCCTTACCGGTTCCCGCACCGATCTTGAGGCTCGACGCGCGCTCTCTCAGTTTTTCGACGAGCGGGCCAGCGGCTTCACCCACCGCGACGATTGCGGAAATGGACATGCAGCGCTCGCCAGCGGAGCCATAACCCGCGCCGATCAACGCATCGGCCGCAAAATCGAGATCGGCGTCGGGCAGCACGACCGCATGATTCTTCGCGCCACCGAGTGCCTGCACCCGCTTCCCGTGCCTGGCGCACGTTTCGTAGATGTATTGCGCAATGGGGGTGGAGCCCACGAAAGATACTGCGCGAATGTCCGGATGTGCGAGCAGCGCGTCGACCGCCTGCTTGTCGCCATGCACGACATTCAGAACCCCGTCGGGAAGACCGGCCTCCTTGAAGAGCTCCGCGAGCCGCATCGCCGTCGAAGGTACTTTCTCGGAAGGCTTCAGGACGAACGTGTTGCCGCATGCGATCGCGACCGGATACATCCACATCGGAACCATGGCAGGGAAATTGAACGGCGTGATCCCCGCGCACACACCCAGTGGCTCGCGCAGCGAATGGGTGTCGACGTCGGTGCCCACCTCCTCGCTGTGCTCGCCTTTCATGAGATGCGGCATGCCCATGGCGAACTCGACGACCTCGAGGCCGCGCTGAACCGATCCCAGGGCGTCAATGACGGTCTTGCCGTGCTCTTCCGTGATGAGACGGGCAAGCTCGTCGCGATGCTTGTCGATGAGCTCACGGTAACGCATGAGGATGCGCGCACGCCGCAATGCGGGCGTCTTGCGCCAGGCCGGGAACGCCGCCTTGGCCGCCTGCACCGCCGTATCGATGTCGACTTCGTTGCAAAGGGGAACCTGCCGCACCACGACGCCGGTCGCCGGATTGGTTACATCGCCGGAGCGCGTGCTCTTCGCGGGCTCCCGGCGTCCGTTCACCCACATCGGCAGCGTCGCGGGGGTTTTCATGTCGGCTGGCTTGTTCATCTGATCCTCCATCTAAGTATTACGCAACTCAATGACATTTCATTTACGAACAGAAGCTTCCGCGCCCTTGAACGAGCTCGCCGGTGAGGGTCGAGCTACGACATCATTCAAGCGCTCGATAAATCGTGGCGCGTTCAGGCGCTCAATTCGGCTTTCGTGCTTTGCGCTCTGCGTAAAGCGCGCGAAACGTTTTTCCCTGTGGGGCCGGCACGTCGCGACCGCCAGTCCAGCCGCTCGCGCCGGGAAGATGTCGAATGAAACGGGCACGCCCACCCAGCCACGCGAGCACCTGCGCCCCGAGCCCCGCCAGAACGCCGTACACGCGCGGCCTTTGCGCAGCCCAGCTCCAGAATGCCAGACCGGCCCGCTCGCTCGCAGGCCTCAGGCCCCGCGAGAACTGCTGCTCGCGCAACTTTCGCAGGAGGTCGGGCAGCGGAATTTTAACCGGACACACGACGCCGCACTGATTGCATAGCGTCGAGGCGTGAGGAAGATCGAGCGCCTTTTCGATCCCGACGTAAGTCGGGGTCAGCACCGAGCCCATCGGCCCCGGATACACCCAGCCGTATGCGTGCCCGCCGACGTTCTGATACACGGGACAATGATTCATGCAGGCGCCACAGCGTATGCACCTCAGCATCGATTGCATCTCCCCGCCGAGGAGCGTGCTGCGTCCCGCGTCCACGAGAATTACGTGGAAGTGCTCCGGGCCTTCGCTATCGCCCGCGCGCCGCGGTCCTGTCGTGACTGAGATGTAATTGGTAATCGTCTGCGCGGTGCCGTGACGCGGGAGAAGCCGCAGAAGGGTGGTAACGTCTTCCAGCGTTGGAACGACTTTCTCGATTCCCGTGATCGCTACATGCACACGCGGCACACTCGTTACCAGACGACCGTTGCCTTCGTTGGTGACGATGAGTGTCGAACCGGTTTCGGCGATGACAAAGTTCGCGCCGGTGATTCCCATGTCGGCGGAAAGAAAATGCGGTCGCAGGACTTCGCGCGCTTCCCGCGTGAGCTCCGATATGACAGTCGTGCGCGGCCGCCCGTGCTTTGCTTCGAAAAGATCGGAAACTTCCCCGCGGGTCTTGTGCACGACGGGAGCGACGATATGTGACGGCGGCTCTTTCGCGAGCTGCAGGATGTATTCACCGAGGTCCGTTTCCACGACTTCGACACCTGCTGCTTCGAGCGCATCATTGAGCGCGCACTCCTCGGTCACCATCGACTTGGATTTGACGGCTTTCTTCACATCGTATTTCGCCGCGAGCTCGCAGACGATGCGATTCACGTCGTCGACAGTCTCCGCCCAATGAACGACCGTCCCCTGGAGCGTCGCGTTGCGCTCGAAGGTCTGCAGATAGGTGTCCAGGTTTTCGAGGGCCCGGTCCCGGATCGCCGCAGCCGCGTCCCGGATCGCCTCGAAGTTGTCGAGCTCCGCCACCCGCTCCGCGCGGCCTCTGACGAAGTTGCCCTGGAGTTTGTGCAGCGCCGCCTGAAGATTGGCGTCGTCGAGCTTTACCCGCGCGGTTTCCTTAAAGCGGTGCGAAGTCAGCTGCACGCATACCCCTCATGCTTCATCCTCATCCCTTCGGTTTGCCCTGCGCGTGCAGGGCCAGAATATCCCACACCGCGCGATTTGCCGGCGTCGGCACGCCGACGGCTTTTCCGAGCTGCACCACGCCGCCTGACAGCCATTCGACTTCGAGCCGGTTGCCGCGTTCAAGATCGTGGTGGAGCGAGGACGTCATGTCAGGCGCGACGCTGTCCGCAAAGCCGAGGCGCTGTGCCGCGTAATCCTCGGGCAGCTTCACCCCGTGAGCGCGGCCGACAGCGACTGTTTCCTGCATGAGCTCGAGGAGAAACGCGCGCGTCTGAGGATTCGAGCGAATCGGGCCGATCGGAAGCCGCGTGGTGCTCGTGCTGCCCGACAGACCGACGAGGAACACATATTTCTCCCACAGCGTCCTGCGAATGTCGTCGGAGAGCTCGGCCTGTATACCCGCCTTCAGTAATGCTTCGAGCAATTTCTCGGCCCGGGCCGATCGGTTCCCGTCGTATTCGCCGAACAAAAGGCGCTGCAAGGTTCCGGTCTGGCGGATCACGCCGGGTCTCGCAATCGTGCTGCCGACATACGCGACACCGCCCATGATGTTGGATTTGCCGAGCTCGCGCTTGAGAATGTCGTCTTTGATGACCCCGTTCTGCAGCGACAGCACCGCCGTGCGAGGCCCCACGATCGGCTGCACCGCACGCGCCGCTGCCTGTGTATCCCAGAGCTTTACAGAGATCAGCACCACATCGGCAGGGCCGACCCACGCCGGGTCATCGCACACTTTTACTTTGGGCACGTGGATGTCGCCCTGCTCCGGGTTCTCGATCCTGAGGCCGTTCTTGCGTAGCGCCGCAAGGTGTGCACCGCGCGCGACGAACGTGACGTCGTAACCCGCGTACGCCAGGCGCCCGCCATAGAAACCGCCGACACCGCCCGAGCCCATCACAGCAATTTTCATCGCGTCAGCGCCTTCGGTTCATGCGCCCGTCGGAAGCGTGCCGGCGAGCACCTCGGCGACGTGCAGCACCCTGATGCGTGTATTGCCGCGGCGGCTGAGCCTGCCTTCGATATTGAGCATGCAGCCGAGATCGCCGAGAACGACGGCGTCAGCCCCGCTCGCTTCGATGTCGGCGCACTTGTTATCCGCGATTCGCGATGAGATGTCTCCGAACTTGACTGCGAACGTGCCCCCGAAACCGCAGCATTGCTCGGGCTGAGTCATTTCGGCGAGCGTGAGCCCCGGCACGCGTGCCAGCAGCGCACGCGGCTGCGCCTTCACCTCGAGCTCGCGCAGACCTGCGCACGAATCGTGGTAGGTGATTTTCGCCTGCATCGGCGGCGGCATGTGCGCCGACTTCGCGACGTTCAACAGAAAATCGGTGAGCTCATAGGTGCGCTCACAGAGCGCCCGGGCAGCGTCGAGCTCTGCCGGAACATCTTTGAAGAGATCGGGATAATGAGTACGGATCATTCCGGCGCACGAGCCTGAAGGCGCGACGACATACTCACAGCCTGCAAACTCCGCCAGCACCTTGCGCGCGAGCGCGAGTGCGGAGGCCCGGTCCCCTGAGTTATAGCCCGGCTGACCGCAGCACGTCTGCGTCTGAGGCACGATAACTTCGCAGCCCGCGGCCTCGAGCAGCGCAAGTGACGCGAAGCCGATGCGAGGCCGCATGAGGTCGACCAGACACGTAACGAAAAGTCCCACGCGCATCGCGGTTCAGAATTCCACAATAAGCACTTGAGGGTACACGCAATGCGGATCCGCAGTTGATAAATCAGCGCTCGTCATGCGGAAGTACCGCGCTTCAGATACTCGGTGAAGAACGCAAGCATCTCGGTCCAGGAAGCACGTGACGCACGCTCGCGATAACGCTCGGGGCTCGTAAAGTTTTGAAACGCGTGGCCCGCGTCGTTGTAGGTATGAAACTCGTGCCATTTGCCAAGCCGCGTCAGCTCGGCATCGATTTTCCTCACGTCGTCGGGCGAAGGGTTCGCGTCCTCGCGCCCGAAGAAACCGATTACCGGACACTGGATGCCGGCGGAGCGGTCGAACGGACTCGGGCCGTCGCCGAGCGGTTTGAACATATTGCCGCCGTAAAACACCACGGCGGCCTTTACATCCGTGTTGACGCACGCCATCAGATACGCCACCCGTCCGCCCATGCAGAACCCGACGATGCCGATCGGACCGACGGTCATGCGCATGCCCTTGAGATGCGCGATCGCCGCATTCATGTCGGCAATGATCTCAGCGTCGCGCAGAAGACCCAAGCGCTTCGAGGCTTCGACATCGGCGGCCTGCCTGTGGAAGAGCTCCGGCGCCGCCACCACATAACCTTCCCGGTGAAGACGGTGCACCGTGTCCTGCATCTGCGCGTCCACGCCACCGGCGTGTTGCGCGATGACGATGCCGGGGTGCGGTCCCGGGCGTTCCGGAACGCCTATGTACACCCGCATCTTGCGGCCATCGACGTTCGTAGTATCCCAACGCACCGGCATCTTCGCTCCTTTGGAGTTGCTGTTTGAATCGATTTTGCTGAGCGCGTGATGCGCCGGCAGTCTAAACGACGCGCCACGGCCTCAGGTAGTCCATGCGGTCGCCGCTTCGCACGACAACCTGCTTCACCGCCTTATCGTGCAGAACGTGCAACGGTACGTCGCAGCCGGCTTCGCCGCTCGACCAGAGCTTGCGGTAAAAGTCGCCCTGGCCGCCGACCGACTCTCCGGCAATTCCGAGGATGACGTCGCCACGAGTCAGGCCTGCACGCTCCGCCGGCGAGCCGGGTAAAGTCTTCGATACGAAAACGTGAGATTCGTGCTGCTCCGAATAAAGACCCAGCCATGGCCGCGCAGGCCCCCGGCGCCTGCCGGTTGCTATGAGATCGTCGAGCAGTGGCTTCAAAAGATCAACTGGAACGAACATGTTTCCCGGGAAAGCCGCGCCCACTTCGAGAGCATCGCTCACAAACAACGAAGCGATGCCCACGAGCTGGCCGCGATCGTCGAGAAGGCCTGCGCCACTGTGCTCGTAACGCGGCGGTGAGGTGAAAATCGCGTCGTCGATCATGTATTCCCACCAGCCTGTGAACCGGCGGCGGGCCACCACGGCGGCGTTGGAATTGCCTCCGGCGCCGCCGTGCGCAACGACGGTAGTCACATGGAGCTCACGGACCGCGCTCGAATCGCCGAGCTTCACATCGGCTGAAGAAAGGCCGGACAACGCGCGCACCAGCCCGAACCCGCTTGCATGATCGAAACCTGCCACCGTTGCGGGATAGATGCGCCCATCGCGTGTCATTACGAGAATCGAGGCCGCTTCCAGGACGAGATAGCCGATGGTGAGGATCAGCCCTCGCTTCGCATCGATCACGATGCCAGTGCCTTCGCGATCCGCCCCGAGGGTGTCCGCCGTGCGGGCGTCGTCGACGGCCTTGATGCCGAGGCGAACAACCGCATCCGCTGTGTCGGCCGGAAGTGCCGCGCCCGGCATTGGGCTGTAGGCCGCGCGCCAGGATGCGAGTGCCGCGGTAAAGAAGGGCAGCGACACGGGTTAAGTCAGTGCTTCGTAACGCACGTCGATGACTTCGATGTCTTCCACACCGCCGGGCGTCGCAAGTCGCAGTCGATCACCGGGCTGCTTGCGCAGCAGCGTCTTCGCGATCGGTGAAATCCAGCTCACGCGCCCGCGCGCCATGTCGATTTCGTCCATGCCGACGATGCTGATGGTGTGCTCTTCCCCGCCCTCGGTCGCGTAGGTGACGGTGGCCCCGAAGTAGATCTGCTCCGTGTCGCCGCGATCTGCCGGATCCACCACGATGGCCGTGCCGAGCCTCTTCGTGATGTACCGAATGCGCCGGTCGATTTCGCGCAGGCGCTTCTTGCCATAAATGTAGTCGCCATTCTCCGAACGGTCGCCGTTCGAAGCCGCCCACGACACAACTTTGACGAGCTCCGGCCGCTCGACGTTGAGAAGATCGATGAGCTCGTTCTTCAGCCGTTCATAACCCTGCGGTGTCATGTAATTGCGAGGTGGCGCAGGCGGCGCTCCCGCAGTCGGAGCGTCGTCGCGTTTACGGTTGCGTGAGATGGGCGATGCCATCCTGGTAGTTTAGCCAAAACGTGGGGGCAGTCGGCCCGACACGCCCCGATCTCTCGACCGGTCACGACCGTTTTGTTGCACCTCTATTTTTAACGATAAAATCCGGGCACGCGTCCCGGCAGCAACCACAAGTGGCTCTCAAAGAAGCAAAGTCTTCGATACAGGTCATCGAGCGCATGATGGGCCTTCTGGAAGCGCTCGCGCAATGCCCGACCCCTGTCGGCCTGAAGCAACTTGCCGCCGCAACATCGCTGCATCCATCGACTGCTCATCGAATCCTCGGCGTCATGGTAGAGAACCGCCTCGTCGATCGCATCGAGCCGGGCACGTATCGGCTCGGAATACGCCTGGTAGAGCTTGGCAACCTCGTGAAGTCGCGAATCAGCGTACGTCAGGAAGCACTGCCGTACATGCGGGCGCTGCATGAGGCGCTCGGAGAGACCGTGAACTTAAGCGTCAGGCACGAAGACGAAGTCGTCTACATCGAACGCACCGCCCCGCCAAGCTCGATGATGCGCGCCGTGCAGATAATCGGAGCGCGCGCCGCTTCACATTACCGCCGTCGGCAAGATCTTTCTGGCGCAGGACGACACCGAGCGCCGTCTCGATTACGTCAAGCGCACCGGACTCCCGCGCTTTACCGACAACACGCTGAGCGACGCCGAAAGCCTGCGCACGGATCTCGAGCGCGTGCGCAGCACAGGCTATGCGTTCGACAATGAGGAAGCCGAGAAAGGCGTCTCTTGCATCGGTGCTGGAATCTACAACGACGAAGGGCGCCTCGTAGCCGGCCTTTCCGTTTCCGCGCCGTCGGACCGGCTCGACAAGAGTTGGGCAACTCACGTGCAGCAGACGGCCGACACAATCTCGCGCGCCATCGGGTTTCACGCCCCTGTTTAACGAGCACGTCGTTTTCCTCGACCTCGAGACGACCGGCGGCAGCGCGGTGTCGGATCGCATCATCGATATCGGCCTGGTGGAAGTGGATCGCGGCCGGTTGGTCGGCGAGTGGTCGACGCTCGTAAACCCTGGCAGGCATATCCCGCATGGCATCCAGACGCTGACCGGCATCACGGACGACATGGTGGCCGATGCACCCCCTTTCGAGGCGATCAGCGCTGACCTGGCGCTGCGTCTGGACGGGAAAGTGCTTGCAGCTCACAACGCCCGCTTCGATTACGGCTTCCTGCGTCATGAGTTTCGTCGTGCAGGCGTGGGTTACCGAGCGCCCGTCTTGTGCACGGTCAAGCTCTCGCGGCGGCTTACGCCTCAGCAGCCGCGCCACAACCTCGATGCGCTGATCATGCGCCACGCGCTCTTCTGCATCGATCGTCACCGCGGCCTTGGAGACGCCCGAGCGCTGTGGGCGCTCGCTCAAATCTGGCGAGATCAGCACGGCCACGACGTGCTCGAGCGTATGTGCGCCGATCTTCTGAAGCTGCCGGCAATTCCAGCGGGGCTTGCAGCGGACGCGTTCGACGATCTTCCCGAAGCGCCGGGCACATACGTCTTCCACGGCGACGACGGCGAGGTTCTCTTCGTCGGGCGCGCCGCGAACATCCGTTCACGTGTATTGATGCACTTCTGCGCGCACGGCGGACGTGACGTTCATATCACAGCCGCCGTCAAACGCATCGAGTGGCGTGAAACCACCGGGGAGCTCGGCGCAAGCCTCCACGAGGCGCGGCTCGTCGGTGCGCTCGCACCGCGTTACAACCGTTCTGCAGAGCCTTCCGAGCCGCCCTGCTCGTGGCATTGGCGCGCGGAAACGCACGGTGTGCCCCCGCACCTCATCACCGCGCACGAGGTCGAGTTCGCACGTGCGGAAGATCTTTACGGCCCTTTTCGCTCTCGGGCGACAGCGCGGGCGGCTTTGCGGGAGATCGCAAAAGCGCATGGCCTGTGCCAGCGCATGCTCGGTCTCGAAGGCGCCGAAAGCAACGGCGCATGCGCCGCGCACGCTCTGGCGCGCTGCCGCGGCGCGTGCGTCGGCGCCGAAAGCGCCTTGAGCCATGCGATGCGGCTCGCACAGGCGCTTACGCGTGTGCGCATGAAGCCATGGCCTTACTCAGGACGGATTGCAATCCGTGAGCGCGACCGCGCCGGCACACGCTCCGAGCTCCACGTCTTCGATCGCTGGGAATATCTGGGGACGGTTCACTCCGACGCAGACCTGCACGAGCTCGAATGCACGCGCGACGCAGGCGGTTTCAGCGTCGATACGTATCGCCTTCTGGCCCGCTTACTGAAAGCGCTGCCACGCACATGTGAGATCGTCCGGCTTCAGCCCCGGAACTGATGGATCTTGAGGAGGAGCGCGGCGACCTCTCAGCTTTTCGGCCTCGCGTATTTAGTGAAACGAGGGTCGTCCAACAGATAATCATAGCCGTGCCCGATGTGCCACAGGCCCGACTGATGCGCGTGCGGCAGCCAATTCACCGCGGGCGCGTGAGCAAACCGGCCAAACATTTTGAGGACGCAATACAGCGCGGCCTGGTCAACGAGCCACGCTTTCTGCTCCCGCTGCAGCAGCGCTTGCGCGTAATTGGCGACACCCCGGAAAAAACCCAGCGCCCGTCGTGTCGGGCTCGCGACGATAACGTTAGCGATGACATCGAGCCAGGGAGAATCGAT
>JBKJPI010000349.1:0-3066 GCA_046595235.1 Burkholderiales bacterium
GGCATGTCTCGCGACAGGGGGTGCGTCCGGTTTGGGCGCTCTCGCCTGGCTCGACTCCAGGGCGTCGACCCGATAGGCGCGCGAAGCGCCTCGCTGCGTTACGCTACGTCCTCCATTTTCCGGCGACTCATAATGCGCGTCTTTACATTGGTGCTCGCGATTCTCTTTGCGGCCCTCACCGCGCCGCTGCACGCGCAGCAGTACCCCGTCAAACCGATCCGCATCATCGTCGCCGCTGCGCCCGGCGGCGGGACCGACTTCATGGCCCGGCTCGTGGGACAGAAGCTGACCGAAGCATTCGGGCAGCAGGTGATCGTCGACAACCGTCCGGGCGGGGGCAGCACCCTGGGGTTCGAGCTCGGCGTGAGATCACTGCCGGATGGCTACACGTTGACCATGATCTCGCCGAGCTGGTCGATCAATCCGAGCCTCTATCCAATCAAGTTCGACGCGGTCGCCGACTACACGCCGGTAATCTTTGTCGCGCGCGGCCCTTTTGTCATCGTCGTGCACCCTTCGCTTCCCGTGCGCAACACGCGCGAGCTGGTCGCGCTCGCGAAGGCAAAGCCGAACGCCATTACCTACGGCAGCAGCGGCTCGGGGGCGATCGTGCACCTCACGACCGAGCTGTTCCTGCACATGGCCGGCGTGAAAATGACGCACGTGCCCTACAAGGGCGGCGGCCCGGCGATGACGGATCTTATTGCGGGCCACATTCAGCTCGTCTTTGCCACGCCCCAGGCCGGGCTGCCGCAAGTGAAGGCCGGCCGGGTACGGGCTATCGCAGTGACGACCGCCGACCGGATGGGGGCGGCGCCCGAAATTCCGACCGCTGCGGAATCCGGTGTGCCGGGTTATGAGGTCGTCAACTGGCACGGCCTCATCGGGCCCAAAGGATTACCTCGCGCAGTGGTCGATCGGCTGAACGCAGAAATGAACAAGCTCATCAAGGCGCGAGACGTCGAGGAGAAGTTTCAGGCGAATGGCGTCACCGCCGCCGGGGGCAGCCCGGAGCTCCTGTACGAGCAAATCCGTAAAGAGATCGAGCAATGGCGAAAGGTGACGGCGGCCGCAGGCGTCAAAGCACAGTGAGACAATCCCTGATATTCCGGAGGCGCACATGACCATCACAGTATATTCAGTGACCCCGTCTTTCGTTGCCGAGGTGGGCGACGTCGATCTTTCGAAGCCACTCGCAGCCGCCGATCTCGAAGCGATCAAGCAGGCATTCTGGAAATACGCCGTGCTTGTTTTTCCGGATCAGAACCTTGTGCCCGAGCAGCACCTCGCATTCTCCGAAAACTTCGGCCCGGTCGAGGTCGATCGCGTACTCGACCCGAAAGTCACGCCGCACCGGCTCGGCATCGCCTTCGCCGACATTTCGAACCTCGCGGCGGACGGATCGATCTGGGGCGAAGACAGCCGACAGCGCATGTACAAAGCCGGCAACCGGCTGTGGCATACCGACAGCTCGTTCAAGTACAAGCCCGGTCTCTGCTCGCTGCTCTATTCACGGACAGTCGCGCCTGTCGGCGGGCACACGGAATTTGCGGATCAGCGCGCGGCTTACGACGCGTTGTCCGATTCGATGAAGACGCGCCTCGAGGGTCTCATCGCCGAACATTCCATCGCCACGTCGCGTGCGCGCAGCGGCTTCAGTAACTTTACCGATGGCGAAGACAAACGCCTCCCGGCGGTGCCGCAACTTCTTGTGCGAACAATCCCGGAAAATCGACGGAAGTCGCTCTACGTCGCATCGCACGCGGGTCGCATCTTCGGGATGCCCGAAATGGAAGGCCGCGCGCTCATCGACGAGTTGATCGAGCATTCGACGCAGCGGCAATTCCTTCATACGCACCGCTGGCGGCCGAAGGATCTCGTGATGTGGGACAACCGCTGCACGATGCATCGCGGAACGGACTTCGACGACCTGCGCTGGGTCCGCGACATGCACCGCACGACGGTGAGCGACGTTGCGAACACGCTGGAGCAGGCCGGCATCGCGATCCCTGCATAGAGGCTGTTATGGCACAACTGGTTTTTATTCACGGGCCGGGTGCAGGCGCCTGTGCCGACGCGTTTCACTATCAACGCCGGCATTTCCCGCAAAGCCTCGCGCCCAGTCTGCCGGGTCATCTCTCCGGGACCCGTTGCCCCGACGTCGCGCGATATATGGAATGGTTGCGCGGCTGGCTGTGGGCGCAGGGGCGGCACAAGGATCTCGTTCTCGTCGGGTATACGCTGGGCGCGTCAATCGCGCTGCAGTACGGCCTCGACTATCCGGACGAAGTGAAAGGCCTGGTGCTGATGACGGTCGCGGCGCGGCCGAAGGTACGCAGCCCGGGTACGTATGACATGCGGCTACACGCGCCAGACGACCCGGAAGTTTACAAAGAGTGGCTGGCTTTCCAGCGCACCGCGATGCATCTCGTGGAGCCCGGGTTACGTGAGCGGCTGGTTGAACGGCACCGGCAGGTGGGGCCCATGTCGCAGTATCACGATCTCATGGCCATAGACACTTTCGATGTGCGCGATCGCATCGCTACGCTGCAACCCAGGCTCCTCCTTCTGCGCGGCCTACTCGATCACGGCAGCCCCCCGCCTTATGAAAAAGAAATACATGAAGCGGTGCCAGGCTCGCGCTATGTCGAGCTTCCAGACGCGGGGCACTTCCCGCTCACTGAGATTCCGGATCGGGTGAACGCGCTTATCGAAGAATTCATCGTGGATTTGTAAGCGCGCAGAACAGACGCATGGCAATACCCGGGCTCCCCGCAGAAGGCCGCGAGTTAAGCGGCAAAGTTGCTCTCGTGACTGGCGGCGCCAGAAACATCGGCAAAGCGATTTCGCTCACCCTCGCCTCCGCGGGCGCATCGGTCGCGGTGAATACCCACACCTCTCGTGACGACGCCGAAGCTGTAGTGAAAGCGATTCGCGACGGCGGGGGCGAAGCCGACGTTTACATGGCCGACATTGCAGACGCCGCCGCTGTGAAGTCGATCGGCGAGGCGGTCGTCAGGCGCTTCGGCCGCATCGATATCCTGATCCTCAACGCGGCAATTCGCC
>JBKJPI010000415.1:0-7625 GCA_046595235.1 Burkholderiales bacterium
ATGGTGCTGAGCCAGAAATGCCACTGGCCGAGCTTCTCGTTGTACATGTAGCCGGTCCACTTCGGCAGCCAGTAGTACACGCCAGCCATGATGCCGAAAATGGCGCCGGTCACCAGCACGTAGTGGAAGTGCGCCACCACGAAGTAGGTGTCGTGGTACTGGAAGTCGGCCGGCACGATGGCCAGCATCAGGCCCGAGAAACCGCCGATGGTGAACATGATGACGAAGCCAAGCGCGAACAGCATCGGGGTTTCAAAGGTCATCGAGCCGCGCCACATGGTGGTGGCCCAGTTGAACACCTTCACGCCGGTCGGGATGGCGATCAGCATCGTGGCGTACATGAAGTACAGCTCACCGCCCAGCGGCATGCCGACCGTGAACATGTGGTGCGCCCAGACGATGAAGCTCAGGAACGCGATGGATGCCACGGCGTAGATCATCGCCTGGTAGCCAAACAGCGGCTTGCGGGCGAAGGTCGGGATGATTTCCGAGACAATGCCGAACGCCGGCAGGATCATGATGTAGACCTCGGGGTGGCCGAAGAACCAGAAGATGTGCTGGAACATCACCGGGTCGCCGCCGCCCGCGGCATTGAAGAACGAGGTGCCGAAAAACTTGTCGGTCAGCAGCATCGTCACGGCGCCGGCGAGCACGGGCATCACGGCGATCAGCAGGTAGGCGGTGATGAGCCACGTCCACACGAAGAGCGGCATCTTCATGAGCGTCATGCCGGGCGCGCGCATGTTGAGAATCGTGGTGACGATATTGATCGAGCCCATGATCGAGGACGCGCCCATGATGTGCAGCGCGAAGATCGCGAGATCCATCCCCGGGCCCATCTGAATCGAGAGCGGCGCGTAGATCGTCCAGCCCCCGGCGGTTGCGCCGCCGGGAACGAAGAACGACGTGACGAGCAGGATCGCAGCGGGCGGGAGCAGCCAGAAGCTCCAGTTGTTCATGCGCGCAAAAGCCATGTCGGGCGCGCCGATCATGAGCGGCACCTGCCAGTTCGCGAAGCCAACGAACGCCGGCATGATCGCGCCGAACACCATGATGAGGCCGTGCATCGTGGTGAGCTGGTTGAAGAAGTGCGGCTCCCACAACTGCAGGCCCGGCTGGAAGAGCTCCGCACGGAGCAGAAGGGCCAGGACCCCGCCCACGATGAACATCGAAAAGCTGAACCACAGGTACAGCGTCCCGATATCCTTGTGATTGGTCGTTGTGACCCAGCGCATGATTCCGTAAGGATGATGCGCATGAGCGTCGCCGTGTTCGCCGTGGCCGTGGCCATGACCAGTGGTCGGAATCGGCGATGCGTGATCGTGTGCTTGCATGACTTGTATTCTCCGAAAGTCCTATTTGCGCAGTGCCTTGACGTCGCCTGGCGCCGCCATGTCGCCGGTCTTGTTCGTCCAGTTGTTGCGTGTGTACGTGACGACGCCGGCGATGTCGGCATCCGACAGATGTTTGAAAGGCGCCATCGCAGTGCCGGGCTTTCCGTTCAGCACGAGGTTGATCTGCTCTTCCTTCGGCCCCGTCACAACCTTGGAGCCGGCGAGCGCGGGGAAGGTTCCGGGGACGCCCATGCCGCTTGCCTGATGGCACGCTACGCAGTTCGAAGCGAAAACTTTCTCACCGTGTGCGCGAAGCTCATCGGGAGTCCACTGTTTCGCGGGATCTGCCATCGCGGTGGTAGCAGCCATTTTCTGCTTCGCCGAAGCAACCCACTCCTGATATTTGTCCTGCTCCACCACCTGGACAACGATCGGCATGAAGCCGTGGTCCTTTCCGCAAAGCTCGGCGCACTGCCCGCGATAAGTCCCCGTGCGATCGGCTTTGAACCACGTGTCGCGCACGAAACCGGGAATCGCGTCCTGCTTGATGCCGAGCGCAGGCACCCACCAGGCGTGAATCACGTCGTTCGCGGTCGTAACGATGCGAATTTTCTTTCCCACCGGCACGACGACCGCATTGTCGACTTCGAGAAGATAGTTGGGGTTGGCGTTACGCGCGGCGTTGTTGTGGCCGTCGATCTGATCGCGCGGCGTGGCGAGATTCGAATAGAAGCTGATACCTTCCTGCAGGTAGTCGTAGCCCCACTTCCACTGGTGCCCCGTTGCCTTGATCGTGATGTCGGGATTCGACGTGTCTTTCATCGCGATCACGGTCTTCGTCGCCGGGTAAGCCATGCCGATGAGGATGATGAATGGGACGATCGTCCAGATGATTTCGACCGTCGTGTTCTCGTGAAACTGCACCGCCTCGTGGCCGACAGACTTGCGGTGTTTGACGATCGCGATCGCCATCATGCCGAAAACAAGAACGAAAATCCCCACGATGATCCACATGATCAGCGTGTGGAGGTCGAAAATCTGCTCTGCGATCGTCGTTTGCGGCGTCTGCAGATTGTATTTACTGGGACCTCCGGCAGCGTACGCCGCGATCGGCAGCGCCGCGGCTCCCGCGAACATCGCCACGGCCGCAAACGTCCTCCCCGACAAGCCTGTCATGCGTTTCCTCACTTCAAGATTTCATACGTGTTGTGCGCGCGCGAGCTCACGTCGCAGCTGGCGCTTCAGATCGACTGCCATCTCCCGGCGCTGCTCTTCGCACAGATGCCGGCCAATCTCGATCTCGCGTCCGTGAGAGCGCAGCGCGAGGCGCGGGCCGTCGCAGACCACCTGCGCCCAGCACCGGTTCATTTCGAAGCGTTTGATTTCCCTGCCCTCACGAACTTCCACTGCCACAGAATCGTCCCGTATCGTGACGCGCTCGTAATCAGCCGAGTGCCTGTCAATATAACGAAACGCAAGGTACAACACGCCCATTTCAGTTCCCGCAAATGGCAGGATCGGCCAGGCGCCGAAAATCAGAGAAAACGCGACCGCAATGCCGAGCGAAACAGTCAGAATGAAGCCGAAGACCAGCAATCGCCCGGAGGACGAAAGAGAGTTGTTGCGGCGGGCGGTATAAACGTAATCTGCCGTTTCCCCGGCGAGGTGATTCATCGACGTGCAAGCCCGTATAAACGCACGGAATTTATCACAGCCGCCCCTGCCGGTGCAATTGCGGCAGCCCTGCGGGACGTTCGCAAAACCGCACGGCTTCAGTCGCTTAGCACGCAATAATGAGTTTACGTAACTGGATGACATTCGTTACGTCTCGAATCTTCCCTCTCCTTTCCGGAAAGGCGTCGGGGGTGAGGGATCGGGCGTGACGTCGCTCGATAATTGCAGTTCATCGATTCTCAGTTCGTGCGCAACCGCGGCGGAGTCGCTCGTTTCGCGATAGGGGCAACGGCCGAGCAGCGGCGCGCCCAGGCGCTCGGCCAGCGTGGCGACGTTCTCGTCTGCGCGCTGCATCTCGCGATCGATATGATTTGCCACCCATCCCGTGACTGCAAGGCCCGTGGCGCGAATCGCCGCGGCAGTCAGCAGCGCATGATTGAGGCACCCGAGGCGCATGCCGACGACGAGGATCACCGGAAAGCCGAGCTCGCGCGCGAGGTCGTCCATGCCGGCGCGAGGGCCGAGCGGCACGCTGAAGCCACCCGCGCCTTCCACGACCACGACATCGGCGAGATTCGAAAGCTCGAGACAAGCGGCCTTGATGTGCCGGAGGTCGATCACAACGCCGGCCTCGGCCGCGGCGAGGTGGGGGGCGATTGCGGGTGCAAAGCAATAGGGGTTCACCAGCGCGTGGGGTGCGGCGATGGTGCTCGCGCGGTTCAAAGCAATCACGTCCTCGTTCATGAGGGTGCCCGCCGCGTCGTGAGCGCCTGCCGCTACCGGCTTCATTCCGACAGTTCGCAGCCCTCGCATCGACAGGCCATAAAGAAGCGCGGTTGCAACGCGGGTCTTCCCCACGCCCGTGTCGGTGCCCGTGACGAAAAAGCCCCTGCCAGGGGTTGGCGAGCGATCAACGGTCATGTGCGCATCAGCGATTACGGGATCCGGATTCAGGCTTGATGCCGATGACGCGATGCCCGCCGGGTCCGAGCCGCGGCTCGGGTTTCCAGGCGTGGCCGTAGACGATCTCAAAAGTCGCCGGAAGCTTGCCGTCTTTTCGGAAGGCTTCGTAGTTTCGCTCGATTTTTCCGAAGAGCGACCTGCCTGAAAGGCCCGCCGGCCGCCCTTGCGTGGCGTTGCCTGCCCCGATCGATTTGAGGTCTCGCATGAGCGCGCGCACATCGGGGTAAGTCAGGGTGATCTGCTCCATGTCCATCACCGGGTCGGCGAAGCCCGCGGCCACCATCATGTCGCCGATGTCGTGCATGTCGACGAAGCGACTGACGTGGGTGTGACCGTCTACGCCTGCGAAGGCCTGGCGTAATTCCCGTAATGTGTCGGGTCCGAAGGTGCTGAACATGAGAAGCCCCGACGGCGAGAGCACGCCGTGCATCTCCCCAAGGGCACGCGGAAGATCGTTCACCCATTGCAGCGCGAGATTCGACCAGACGAGACCGACGGATTCACGCGCGAGCGGCACGCGCTCCATGTCCGCGCATACCGCGTGAAGCGCCGGCCGCAAGCCGGGTAGCGCCTGCCACCACCGCACACGCGCTCGGGTGCGCTCGAGCATCGCGCGGGAAAGGTCCAACGCAAGGAGCGTTGCACCCGGATAGCGTGCAAGCAGCTCAGGGACGGCGTTACCTGTGCCGCAGCCGGCATCGAGGATTGCCGCCGGTTTGTGCTTCACGTACTCCAGCCGTTCGAGCATGCGGGCACACACCTCGTGCTGAAGGACCGCCGCGGCGTCGTAGCCAGACGCCGCTTTATCGAACGCGCGCCGTACTGCGCGCTTGTCGAGCGTAGCTTCGCCGCTCGTCGTGTCTTCGAATGCGGGATCAGTGGACATTGAGAAACTCGACGATGGTGCGGCCCACACTTCGCGGCTGCGAAATGAACGGCGCGTGGGCGGCGCCGCGAACTATCGCAAGCCTTCCGCCAGACAAGGCCTGCGCAAGGTATTCACCGGCGCGGATGGGCACCAGCCGGTCGAGCTCACCCTGCATGACAAGCACGGGCTGATCGATCTCGCCAAGCCCGGCGCGAAGGTCACTCATGCGGAGGATCTCGAGCCCCTTCTGCAATACTTCGACCCGAGGGATGTCGGATGTAGACAGCACAGTGCGTAACCGGCGCATCACGCGTCGCACATCGCTATCGCCCTGCCCCTGCAGCGATGCGAAGCGGTCGAGCGCGGCCGCGGCGTCGGTCGCAACTGAATTCTCGAAAAGATCGAAAGCGGCTGCATCCATCGCACAGGTCCAGTTGCTGCGCTGAACGAAGCACGGCGTTGCGCCAATCAGGACGAGAGCGCCGACTTGTTGCGGCATCATCCGGGCCCACGCGAGAGCGACCTGAGCGCCCAGCGACCAGCCCACGACGCAGCAACGCGGCGGCGCATTCGACGCTGCGCGAGCCGCCAGATTTTCCAGCGTATACGGCTCGGATGTGTGGGAACCCGCGTAACCCGGCAGATCCGGCGCTGTCACTTCGACGTGTTGCGCGAGCTCGCCCGCAATCTCGTCGAAAACGCCGGCAGTCATACCCCATCCATGCAGCATCACCACCGGACTCATGCATCACGCTTGAGAGAAACGAGGGCGGAAGCCAGACGTTCGACGTCTCCGGTCTGGTGGTCGGCCGAAAGCGAGATCCGAAGCCGCGCGCTGTTGCGTGGCACCGTCGGCGGTCTGATGGCGGGCACGAGCAGTCCGTGCTCCGCAAGTTGTTGTGACAGCGCAACAGCCTCGGCACTGTCGCCGACGATCACCGGCTGGATCGGGGTGTCGGACGCCAGCAGCCGCCATCCAGAGCCGCGGGTGGCCGCCCTGAACACCGCAATCAGTCGGTTGAGGTGTGCGCGACGCCAGCCTTCGGACGCGATCAGCTCGAGACTTTTCGACACGGCACAAGCGAGCATCGGCGGCGTCGCGGTCGTGTACACATAAGTGCGCGCACGCTGCACGAGCGTTTCAATCAGCTCGGTGCTGCCGGCGACAAACGCGCCGTAGACACCCGCGGCCTTGCCGAGAGTTGCCATGTAGGCGATGCGGGGCGAGCGGATGTGTGCGTGCTCCAGGATTCCTTTTCCGCCGTCGCCGAGAACACCGAAGCCATGCGCGTCGTCCAGAACGAGCCACGCGTCGTAGCGCTCGGCCAGATCGAGCAGACCGCGCACGGGTGCAACGTCGCCATCCATACTGAACACGGCATCGCTCACGATGAGCTTGCGACGCGCAGATGAGGCAGCGAGCTGCCGCTCCAGCACTCCGAGATCGACATGTGCGTAACGCTTTACCTCAGCTCGCGAGAGGAGCGCCGCGTCGTTCAGCGATGCGTGGTTGAGCTTGTCGGCAAACACCGCATCGCCGCGACCCGCAAGCGCTGTGACCAGGCCGAGATTCGCCATGTAGCCGCTCGAAAAGAGGAGCGCTGCAGGAAGCTCTGTGAATACCGCGAGGGCACGTTCCAGATCTTGATGCGCACGCGTGTGGCCGAGTACGAGATGGGACGCGCCCGCGCCGACGCCATGCATCGCTGCCGCGTCCTGCGCGGCTGCGATCAGCTGTGGATGTGCAGCGAGCCCGAGGTAATCGTTACTGCAGAACGCGACATAATCACGCCCGTTCACCCTCACCTTCGCGCGCTGGGGGCTTTCAAGGACGCGCCGATGTCGCCGAAGCCCTTGTGCATCGAGCGCCGCGAGCTCGGCGGCTAGATCAGCATGCAGGATTCGGGGTTCAGGATTCAGGATTCGATTCAGGATTCAAAATGACTTGCATATGGCGGGCCGAAGCTGCAGCAAGCCCCGCGTCCGCTGAATCGTGAATCCCTGATTCTGAATCCTTACCCTGGCTGGATTCTGACGCCTGCGGTTTGAGCCCCAGCCGCTTGAACAGCGCCGCGTCCCGCTCCGCCTCGGGATTGCCGGTCGTCAACAGCTTCTCGCCGTAGAAGATCGAGTTCGCTCCGGCAAGAAAGCAAAGCGCCTGGATACCTTCAGACATCGATTCGCGTCCCGCAGAAAGACGTACGACCGCTTTCGGCATGGTGATGCGAGCGCACGCAACGGTACGCACGAACTCGAAGGGATCGAGCGCCGCCGTTCCGTGAAGCGGAGTGCCTTCGACCTGCACGAGGTTGTTGATCGGAACCGACTCGGGGTACGGATCCATGTTCGCGAGCTGCGCGACGAGGCCAGCGCGTTGCGTGCGCGATTCGCCCATACCCACGATGCCTCCGCAACAAACGTGCAGCCCGGCGTCCCTCACCTGCTGCAGGGTGTCGAGACGATCGTCCTGCGTGCGCGTTCCCACGATATCGCCGTAGAAGTCTGGCGCACTGTCGATGTTGTGGTTGTAGTAATCGAGCCCTGCCGATTTCAGTTGTTCAGCCTGCCCTTCGCGCAGCATCCCAAGGGTCGCGCACGTCTGCATTCCCAGGCCCCTGACCGCTTTCACCATCTCGATGACACGATCGAGGTCGCGCTGCTTCGGCCCGCGCCATGCGGCGCCCATGCAAAAACGCGTCGCGCCTTTCGCCCGGGCGCGTCGTGCAGCTTCCACCACCTCATCAGTGGACATCAGCGCTTCGCTATCGACGCCGGTGTGGTGACGC
>JBKJPI010000584.1:0-4922 GCA_046595235.1 Burkholderiales bacterium
CGCACGACGTCGTCCGAGGCGCCGACGATGGCCACCGAGCACGGACGAAAAAGCGCGGTGAGATTCTGCTCCCGCTGATGATCGATACTTCGTGATGTCACGCGGGCTTCGTCGGTCACTCTTTTCGCACACCGGCCATCTGCGCGAGACGCAGGTTCTGCTCGACCTCGCGGCGGATGAGCTCGCCGAATCGCTGAGGCGTGGTCGTATCCACTACCAGCCCCTGGTCGAGGAAAGCTGCCTTGATCTCGGGCAGGTTCACCGCCTTGACGATCGCGGCGTCGAGCCTGCTAACCAGGTCCTTCGGCATGCCCGCGGGCCCGATCACGCCGTACCACGTGAACCGGTCATAACCGGGAAGCCCGGCTTCTTGCAGAGACGGTGTGCCCGGCATCAGCGGCGAGCGCTTCGCGGAAGTCACCGCGAGCGGCCTCAGCCGGCGCGATTCCAGCAGCGGTTTCGCCGCGGCGTAGCTGAGGTACGCGAAGTCGACTTCGCCGCTCGACACCGCGAACGCCACCTGCGCACCGCCCTTGTAGGGCACCGCGGTCGTTTTCACCTTTGCGAGTGCATTGAAGAGCTCACCGGCCATGTGCGCCGAGCTGCCGACGCCGGTCGTCGCGTAGTTGAGCCGGCCGGGGCTCGCCCGCGCGATGCCGATGAGCTCCTTGACCGTCGTCGCCGGCACCGAAGGATGGGTGCTCAGGATGAAGAGGCCGGCGCCGATATAGGTGATCGGCGTGAAATCGCGCGGCAGCTCGTACGGCATCTTCAGTCGCATCGCGGGCTGTATGGCGTCCGCTGCGGCCATCATCAACAGCGTCTGACCGTCGGGCGCCGCTCGCGCGACCGCTTCGGTCGCGATCATTCCGCCGGCGCCGGGCCGGTTGTCCACCAGCACGGGCTGGCCGAGGGCCTCGGGCAGTCGCTGAGTCGCGATGCGCGCGACGACGTCGGTTCCGCTGCCCGGCGCGAAGCCCACCACGAGACGCACCGGTTTCGCCGGGACTGCCTGTGCCGCGACTTCGCCGGCGGCGAGCGCCAAACACACCGGTAACGCGAGCGATCTCACTGCATCATGCCATTTCATTTCTGCAAATCCTCCTAACCGGGCCTGCCGTTCAGTGGAGCGGCAACCAGCCGGGTGCCACGATCATCGTTCCTGCCTCAGGCGCGCTTTTGAACAGCGATCAACGCATCGACCGCCACCACGCCCTGTCCCTTGGGATAGACGAAGACCGGATTGAGGTCGAGCTGATCGATTGTGTCCTGGCCGGCCACCGCCATATCCGACCCGCGCATCAGCAGATCGGCCATTGCATCGACATCCGCCGGGGGCCGCCCGCGTGCGCCGAACAAGATCGCGCTTGCGTTCAGGCTTCCGATCATTCTCAACGCTTCATCGCGGTCGATGGGCGGCGGCGCAAACGCGACGTCTTTCAGGATTTCCACGTAGATGCCGCCCAGCCCGAACATGATCAGCGGCCCTAAATCCGGGTCGCTGACACTTCCGATCACCACCTCGTGTCCGGTCGGCATCTGCTTTTGCACGAGCACGCCCTCTATGAGCGCGTCCGGTGTGTGGCGGACCCCGTTTGCCAGGATTCGTGCATAAGCGTCTTCGACGTGCGCTTCCGCGACGTTGAGCTCGACTCCGCCGACCTCGGTCTTGTGGCTGATGCCGCGCTGGCGCCCTGCGGGCCTTCGCCGCCTGCGCGCTTTCCATGCATACATCGCCGGCCTCCGATCTCATCCGCATCTCATCCGCGAATATGATGACGCTCTGGCGATAGAACCGCGCAACCGGCTGAGGTCGCTTTCCCCAAAACACGCGCCGCGGCCGAATGCATCACACACCCTCTGCATGTACAGAGGCAGCTCTTTTCTCAGCACGCCGACTCGTGACCGCGATGCCGCGCAGACGTCCTGACTTCGCCTGGGGTCTAATGAAAGGGTGTTGTCCCCCACGACCCGCCGGTTGAGGAAAGGGTAACATCACCGCTCAGCACGGGGAGGATCGCGTGTCGGACGCAAAAAGAAAGCGGTTTGCCGAGCGTTTGAAGCGGAAGTCCCTGATCTCCGCGCCCGGCATCTTCGACATGATTTCCGCGAAGATCGCGGACCGTCTCGGATTCGACTGCCTCTACATGACCGGCTATGGCGTTGTCGCCTCGCATCTCGGTCTTCCGGACGCCGGCATCGCAACCTATACCGAGATGGTGTCGCGCGTGACGCAGATGGCGTCGCTCACCGACACGCCGATCGCCGCGGACGCGGATACTGGTTACGGGGGGCTTCTCAACGTGCAGCACACGGTTCGCGGATACGAACGAGCCGGTGCGGTCGCCGTGCAGCTCGAGGACCAGGAGTTTCCGAAGAAATGCGGGCACACGCTCGGCCGTCGAGTCATTCCCGCCGAAGACATGGTTGCGAAAATCCGCGTCGCCGTGGAAGCGAGAACCGATCCGAACCTGCAGATCATCGCCCGCACGGATGCGCGGACAACGCTCGGCCTCGACGAAGCCTTGCGGCGTGCCGAGGCGTATCTCGCCGCGGGAGCGGATATTCTTTTCATCGAATCGCCGGAGAACGTCGAGGAGATGGAACGCATCGGTCGCACGTTCGACGTGCCGCTCATAGCGAACATGGTCGAAGGCGGCCGCACACCGGTGCTCGACGCGCGTACGCTGGAGTCGATCGGCTATCGTATGGCCATCTTCCCGGCGCTCGGCTTTCTCGCAGCCGCCGCAGCGCTCGACAGCGCTTACCGCCATCTCCAGCAGAACGGCTCGACCAACGCGATTTCGGTGCCGCTCTACCCGTTCGGGCAGTTCGGCGAAATGATGGGCTTTGACTGGGTGGACGCGTTCGATCGCAAATACGGTGTGCTCGAAAACCGATAAGGAGAAGGCGATGAATACGATTCGGCGTGTAACTCTGGCGGCGTTGACTCTCGCGTTCGCAACGTTGGCCACGGCACAGGAATACCCCTCGAAACCGATACGTATTCTCGTTCCCTTCTCTCCCGGCGGCGTCACCGATAACGCAGCACGCGTGATCGCCGAAACACTGGGCTCGCGCCTCGGCCAGCAGGTCGTTATCGACAACCGTCCCGGCGCAAGCGGAAACATCGGAACGCAGATGGTGGCGCAGACCGCGCCCGACGGCTACACGCTGCTGCTTGGCTTCGACGGCACCATGGTCATCAACCCGCACGTGTTCGCGAAGCTCCCCTTCGACACGCTGCGCGATTTCGCCCCCGTCACGAAGCTCGGCGACGCCGCGTTGATCCTCGTCGCGCACCCCTCGCTTCCGGCGAAAAACCTGTCGCAGTTCGTTGCCTTCGCGAAGAGAACGAAAGGCAGCTTCCCCTACGGCACCTCCGGCACGGGCGGCACGCCGCATCTCGCCGGCGAGCTTCTCAAGCAACGCACCGGCATCGCGCTCGAGCACATCCCTTACAAGGGCGGCGGCCAGGCGATCATCGACGGCATCTCCGGACACATTCCGCTGGTGTTCACGGCGATCGCGACCGCGCAGCAGTATGTAAAAGCCGGCCGCCTCGTCGGCCTTGGCGTGCCGAGCGCAGCGCGCTCGAGCGCGCTGCCGGACGTGCCGACTTTCAGTGAGAGCGGTCAGCCTGGATTCAACGTCGCCTCCTGGGTGGGCGTCCTCGCGCCGGTCAAAACCCCCCGGCCCGTCATCGACAAGCTCCAGCGCGAAATCGCTGCAGCGCTGAAAAACCCGCAGGTACGCGAGCGCTATGCCGCGCTGGGAATCGAGCCTGTCGGCAATTCGCCCGACCAATTCACCGAACAGATCAGAGCGGATCTCGAGCGCTGGGAAAAAGTGGTGAAGGCTGCGAACATCCGCCTCGAATAGCTCGGGCGTGCCCGCTCCGCCAACACAGGAATAGCCCAGACTGAAGGGCTGGAGCGGGGCCGGCTAAAACGATGCCGTAAGGTGTTTGAGCTCGGATCGCGCCGCCTTATGTGACTGCAGATCGCTCACACCTGCCCGGGCAAAACACGCGACGTGCATGGCGGCTGTGGAAGCGCGGGCCGGAGGCGATGCAGCCAGGCACCGCGAAGCGTCGAAGGCAGCTGGCTACGGGCGCGGCTGCGGAAGGCCCTGAGCGCGCAACGAACTGTCGAGCCGATTGATGACGTCGGTAAACTCGCGTTGCGTGCGCACTTGCAGGAAATCCGCTCTGAATTGTGCAGCTTCGACAGGCGAGATGCGTGGCAAGAGAATTCCGAGCTTCGCATCGAACTCGCGGGCCAAGCCCGCCGCTTCTCTGTGCGTAAGCGATTGCATGGTTGCTAGCACGAACGCGAAGAGCAACATCGGCACCATGATGCGGGTAAACCCGGCACGCCTGGGCAGCGTCGCGAACATCAGCGCGAATAAGGCAGCGAACAGTGCGGCCGCATCTGAGCCGCCGGCGTTCACGATGAGGCCGTATTTGGCAGCATCCGCATACACTTGGTCGCGCAAGCTCTGAATCCCCAGCGTAGTGACGTTAAGAAGCACGTCCCACGCGCCGCCGAGACCCGGGCGCAGCAACTCCCACAGCGCGTTACCTAACGCGCCGAGGATAATTACCCCGACGGCGCTAGCGACCGTCTTTCGGTTTAGCCCCATCGTCATGTAGGTAGCCCTATGGGTCAGAAGCGACCTAGAATTAAAAAGCCCCTAATATCAGGGGCTTAGTTGAGCTACTGGCGGAGAGAGAGGGATTCGAACCCTCGATACGGTTTTAGCCATATACGCCCTTAGCAGGGGCGCGCCTTCGACCACTCGGCCATCTCTCCTAATTCGGGTTGGTGCGTGCTGCTTACGTAATCGTGCTCGTTTGTGCCGGTGTGCCTCGGGTGCGGCGCGCCCTGAGGGGCGCGATAACTTTTACGACGGCTTCGCCG
>JBKJPI010000196.1:0-9153 GCA_046595235.1 Burkholderiales bacterium
GGTGAGGAGGTCCGGGCAATCGCTACAGGCCGGGTGGTATTCGCCGACTGGTTGCGCGGTTTCGGCAACCTTCTGATCATCGACCACGGCGACAGTTACATGAGCCTCTACGGCTATAACGAGACGCTGTACCGCCAGGTGGGTGACGTTATCCGCAGTGGCGACCGGGTGGCGGCCGTCGGCAACACCGGCGGGCATGGAGATTCGGGTTTATACTTTGAAATGAGGCACGAAGGTCGGCCTTTCGATCCCATGACGTGGGTAGTACGCAAGTGATGTGCTACCCGGCGCGTGCGGAAAATGTCTGAGCGGATAACCTTGATACGTGCCATTAGGGGGTTTGTAATGCGCAACAAATTCGGCCAATTCGGCCTGATCGTCGTCGGTGTGCTCATTGGCGTTGCGATCAGCCTCAACTACTCAGCCGTCGCACAGCGCGACGGCGGATCGCTGCCGCTGCCCATCGAAGAGCTGCGCGCGTTCACTGAGGTGTTCGGGCGCGTCAAAAGCGATTACGTCGAGCCTGTAGAAGACAAGAAGCTCATCACCGAAGCGATCAACGGCATGCTGACGGGTCTCGATCCGCACTCGGCGTACCTCGACCAGGAAGCCTTTCGGGAGCTGCAGGTCGGGACGCAGGGCGAATTCGGCGGGCTCGGTATCGAAGTCGGGATGGAAGACGGCTTTGTGAAAGTCGTGTCTCCGATCGACGATTCGCCGGCATCGCGCGCAGGGCTGAAGCCTGCCGATCTCATCGTCAAGCTCGACGACACGTCGGTGAAAGGCATGACGCTGAACGATGCGGTAAAGCGCATGCGCGGGAAGCCCAACACCAGCATCACGCTGACGATCGTTCGCAAAGGTGAACCGAAGCCCATCGTTGTTCAGCTCACCCGTGCCGTGATCAAGATCCAGAGCGTGAAGTCGAAGCTCCTCGAGCCCGGCATTGCGTACATCCGGGTGAGTCAGTTCCAGGAGCACACCGGGGAGAACCTCGCCAAGGCGGTCGACGCGCTCTTCAAACAGAACCAGGGTGCAATGAAGGGCCTCGTCCTCGATCTTCGCAACGACCCGGGCGGCCTGCTGAACGGCGCGGTCGCTGTGTCCGCAGCTTTCCTGCCCCAGAACGCCCTCATCGTCTACACGGACGGGCGCACTGAAGATTCGCGCATGCGGCTCAATGCAAGCCCCGAGCATTACCTGCGCGGGCGCATGAAGGACGATTATCTCCGCCGGCTCCCGGCCGAAGCGAAAACGGTTCCGATGGTCGTGCTTGTGAATGCGGGCTCAGCCTCCGCTTCGGAAATCGTCGCAGGTGCGCTGCAGGACCACAACCGCGCCGTGGTCATGGGCCAGCAGACATTCGGCAAAGGCTCCGTGCAGACGATCCTGCCGCTCGGCAATAACACCGCGATCAAACTCACGACGGCACGCTATTACACGCCGAAGGGCCGCTCGATCCAGGCGAAAGGAATCGTGCCCGACATTCCGCTCGAAGACGCCGTGTCCGACAGGAGCGCGCTCAAGCTGCGCGAAGCCGACCTCACGAAACACCTGATCGACTCCGCGACGCAGACGGACAAAGAGAAAGAGAAGGCGATTGCGGTCGCGGTGCAGAAATTCAACTTCAAGCCTGCGGTGCGCCCGCAGGACATCGACGAAAAACTGCTCAAGCCCGACCCCGGCGAGATCGTTTCCAAGAACGATTACGAGCTCAACCAGGCCGTGTCGTTTCTGAAAACGCGCAACACGACGGCGACAGCTCAGGCACGGTAGTAAGGCGAAGCGCGGCAGTAGAAACGCCCCGGGAACGGGGCGTTTTCCTGTACCGTTCGGTGCATGAACGACGACGAGCTCCTTCGCTACAGCCGCCACATCCTGTTGCCGGAAATCGGCATCGAGGGACAGGAGCGTCTACTCGGCGCGCACGCCCTTCTGATCGGCGCGGGGGGCCTCGGGTCACCCGTCGCGCTCTACCTCGCATCTGCGGGTGTAGGACGCATAACCATATGCGATGGTGACGCCGTCGACCTCACCAACCTGCAGCGCCAGATCGTTCACAGGACCCAGTCGATCGGGCTGCCGAAGGTCGACTCCGCGCGAACGACGCTCGGCGAGATCAATGCCGGCGTCGAAGTCAACGCGATACATGAACGACTGAGTGAATCGCGCGTCCTCGAGCTTGCAGCTTCGGCCGACGTGGTGCTCGACGGCAGCGACAATTTCGCCACTCGTCATGCCGTCAACCGCGCCTGCGTGCGACTTCGTAAAGCATTGGTGTCCGGTGCGGCGATACGTTTCGATGGTCAGATCGCGGTGTTCGACCTGCGTCACGACGACGCGCCCTGCTACGCGTGTCTTTTTCCCGAGTCCGGCGATGAGGACGAAGTACGTTGTGCCGTCATGGGTGTATTCGCGCCGATCACCGGCATCATCGGGACGATCCAGGCTGCTGAAGCGCTGAAGATCCTGGCTGGTGTGGGCGAAACCCTGGCCGGGCGGCTCCTGATAGTGGACGCGCTTGCCATGCAGCTACGCACCATCCGCATCGCAAAAGATCCCGGCTGCGCCGTCTGCCGCTAATCTAAGCCCGGGTGCCGCCGGTCATGTCGAGCGAGTCCGACTCGTCGGCGGACGCGGGCGGTGCGGCCGGTGCCGGTGATGCTGGCGGTGCGGGGGCAGCAGCGGCCTGCGGATTCAGAAGGGCGCCGAGATCGCGCAGGACGCGGTCTGAATCCGGGGCGGTCCGCCCCATCATCTGCAGCAACAGGCGCGAGGGATAGTCGGCCAGCGTTTCCTGCATGTTCGAGCGAATGCGTGAAGCCGTTTCGATCGAAGGCCGGAAATGCGTTGATTTGAATCCGGCCTTCGAGTTTTCCAGCGCCTCGATGATCGCGTTTTGCGAGCGCGCGATCCCCAGCAGTAACTGCGCCAGCTGCTGCGTCGTGATGTCCGACATGATTAGCTCCTGATAAAGCGGCGACGCCCCGGCCGCCAAGTGCCTGAGCGGCTATCGCCGCTGCGTGATACTACGCAGCCACGCCTTCCATGATCTGACGCCATTGCTTCATCCAGAGCTCGACCGGGTCGCGCCGGAATCCGCTCTTTGCGTACTGGTGCCAGCGGCCTGTGACGTAGCTCAAAATGAGATTCGCGCACGCCGCGGCGTCGATGTCTGCGACCAGCTCGTTCTGGGTCACGCCGAACCGCACCGCCTGCTTGAGCGCGGCCTCCAGACGATCGAGAAGCTGATTGATACGCGCCTGCAGTTTCTCGTTCTCGTGCACCAGCGCGTCGCCGATGAGAACGCGGGTCATCCCTTTGTTCTTCTGCGCGAAGCCGAGCAGCACGCCGACGATCGCCTCGATCTGGCGGCTCCCGCTCTTTTCTTCCGTCGTGATCTTGTTGACCAGCGCGAAAAGCGTTTCTTCGATGAACTCGATGAGTCCTTCGAACATCTGGGCCTTGCCGCTGAAGTGCCTGTAAAGCGCGGCTTCCGAAACGTCGAGCCTTGCCGCGAGACCGGCCGTCGTGACTTTCTCGGACGCGGGTTTCTCGAGCATCTGCGCGAGCGTTTGCAGTATCTGGCTTTTCCTTTCCCCGGTCTTCGCCATCATTCCCCGCCGTTATGCGAGCCGAGGCAACGCGCGCCGCAGCTCACTCAGGTTCGCAATCGTGACGTCGACATAGCGCGGCGTGCGCTTCTCGTGCGACACCCACACCGTTTTCATTCCCAGCTTCTTTGCCGTTCTCAGGTTTTCCAGGGTGTCTTCAACCATGATACAGCGCTGCGCGCGCAATTTGTTAGCGCGCACCAGCCGCAGAAATCCGTGCACGTCCGGCTTCGGTCTGAAGCGCGTGTTCTCTATCGAGAAGACTGCATCGAAGAGGTCTGAGATCGCAAGGGCTTTCAGCACAGCCGTCGAATAATGCACCGGTGCATTGGAAAAAATGAACTTGCGGCCGGGGAGGCGGCGCAGCGTCGCTCGCAGCAGCGGCTCGCGAACCAGCATTCGCTTGAGCTCGGGAAACTGGTGCGTGTGCCAGAGAAAGTGCCGCGGATCGGTGCCGTGATGTCGGACGAGTCCGAGCAGCGTTGCGCCATAGCGCTTCCAGTAGTGCTGGCGCAGCGCACCGGCGTCTTCGGCCCCGATACCGAGCTCCTTCTGCAGGTACTCGTTCATCGCACGGTTGATGTGCGGAAAAATGTGCGGACTCGCATTGTGCAGCGTGTTATCGAGATCGAAAATCCAGACGCGGCGGCGCTCGCCTGAAGGCTGGGGTCTCGCCCCCGCACGAACAGAGGGAAACCAACGTTTCCCTCCGTAACCGCCTTTCGTTTGACTGCGGATCAGGCGAGCGCTACCGCTACCGTCTACGGATCAGGGTGCCGACGCCTTCACTCGTCAGGATTTCGAGAAGAAGCGCGTGCTCTACGCGGCCGTCGATGATGTGGCAGGTGTTCACGCCGTTCTTGACGGCATCGAGCGCCGAACCGATCTTCGGCAGCATTCCGCCGTGTATCGTGCCGTCGGCGAAGAGCTCGTCGACCTTCTTTGCGGTGAGTCCCGTCAGAAGGTTTCCGTTCTTGTCGAGAACGCCTGCGGTATTGGTGAGCACGATGAGCTTCTCGGCCTTCAGTATCTCGGCGACCTTGCCCGCCACGAGGTCGGCGTTGATGTTGTACGACTCGCCCCCGGCGCCGAAGCCGATCGGCGCAATGACCGGGATGAAACCGCCCCCGAAAAGAGTCAGCACGATCTTGGGATCGATGGCTTCGACTTCCCCGACGTGGCCGATGTCGATCATCTCGCCGGGCGCCGGGCCTCGAACGAGGAGTTTTCTGGCACGAATGAACGCGCCATCCTTGCCCGTCAGGCCGACCGCTGCGCCGCCGTGACGATTGATGAGATGAACGATCTCCTTGTTCACCTGACCGCCGAGCACCATCTCGACGGCTTCCATCGTCTCGCTGTCGGTCACCCGCATACCCTGCTGGAACTCGCCTTTTTTCCCGATGCGCCTCAGGAGGTCGTCGATCTGCGGGCCGCCCCCGTGCACGATCACCGGGTTCATTCCGACGAGCTTCAGCAGCACGACGTCGCGCGCGAAACCTTCCTTCAACTTTTCGTCGGTCATCGCGTTGCCGCCGTACTTCACGACGATGGTCTTGCCGTGAAATTTCTGAATGTAAGGCAGCGCTTCTGCGAGTATTCGCGCCTTCAGCGGGCTTTCGACGGGAGGCGGTGAGGGGGTGGCTGCGGCCATGGCGTGTTGAAGGTGAGTGAGCGCTTATTCTACGAAAAAAAACGGCCGCTAATCGCGGCCGTTTGATTCTACGTAGCGGCGGAAGGCCGCCTGAGGGGAAGCGTAGCGCCGAAGGCGCGTCGCAACAGTTACTGGATGGAGATCCGCTTCGCGCTCGCCTGTGCTTTTTTCGGCAGTGTGAGCTCGAGGATGCCGTCGTTGTACTTCGCTGCGGCGCCGGCATCATCGACCGGCTGGCCCAGCTGGAACGCGCGGTAGACCTTGCCGTAGTAGCGCTCCGAACGCAGCACCCGCCCGCCCGCCTTCGCGTCCTTTTCGTTCTTCACTTCGGCGCTGATCGCCACCTGATCGCCGTCGATGCTGATGTTGATGTCGTCTTTCTTCACGCCGGGCATTTCGCCCCGGATTGTGTAGGTGTTCTCTCGTCTTCACTCACCTCCACGCGGAACTGTCCAACCTGTCCCTGCGTATGCGCCTGCGCCTGGCTGCCGTCGAAGCTCACCGGACGCACGAAAAAACCCCGAAGCAGATCGTCGAACGCTTCGTCGAAACGGGTGACACTGGCCATGACTGGTCTCCTCAAGTTGGAGGCGCCCTGATGCGCCAGGAGGGAATATGGGAGTCCGGCGGCCGTTTTCAAGCGACCCACGGAAAACTCGCGGCACTTTGCAGCCAGGCCGCACCGCTCCTCGCTAGTGCTGGTGCTGGGGCTGGGATACCGCAGCGGGACGCACTTCAGCCTGTATGGTTAGCGTTGTGAGCGACCTGCCTCCGGAAGGTCCGGAAGGCTGCACGCTGAGTATGAGCGGCACGGTTGCCCCCGCTTTCAGCGGCTGTTGGAGATCGATCAGCATGAGGTGTGTGCCGCCGGGTGCGAGCTTCACGGTTTGACCGGCCGGGAGCTCGATCCGCGGCAGTGCGCGCATGCGCATGACCCCGCCATCCATAGTCATCGAGTGCATCTCGACACGCGCAGCGACGGCGCTCCGCGCGCCGACCAGCGCTGCGTCGCGCGCGCTCGTGAGCTCGATATACGCGCTCGCGGTCGTCTGTCCCGGCGCGGGCGTGCGCACCCATGCGTTTACGACGGTCACGCCATCCGCGCAGGCAGTGAGCGGCGCCACCAGCGCCAACGCAAACAACAGTGTGGTATGTGCCGTGCGAAGCCGGTGCAACATGTGAGCTCCATTCGTACGTGAGTTTTAAAGAGCGCGCATTGTTCCAGCTGCAAGACACCCCCGCAACCGGTCCGCCCTATAATCGAACCTTTTCAGCGGTTCCCATGCAATTCCTGTTCGCTTTCTGCTGGCTTTTCGTCTCGAGCATTGCGTCCGCGCAAGTGCCAACGCTTCCTCCGGTGGCCGCGAAAGCCTATGTGCTCGCCGATTACCACAGCGGCCAGCTCCTCGTGGGGCAGAATCCGCAGCAGCGGATAGAGCCGGCCTCGCTGACGAAGCTCATGACCGCCTACCTCGCGTTCGCGGCATTGAAACAGAAGACGCTGCGCGGCGACCAGACAGTTCCGGTTTCGGCACGCGCGTGGAAAAGCGAAGGCTCGCGCATGTTCATAGAGCCGAACAAGCCCGTGAGCGTCGACGAGCTCCTGAAAGGCCTGATCGTTCAGTCAGGGAACGATGCCTGCGTGGCACTCGCCGAGGCGATTGCGGGCAGCGAAGAAGTTTTCGCACAGATGATGAATCGCGAAGCGCAAAAGCTCGGCATGAAGAACACGAACTTCGTGAATTCGACCGGCCTTCCACACCCTCAGCATTACACCACCGCGTATGATCTGTCGCTCGTCGCGGCAGCCATCATCCGCGACTTCCCTGAACACTATCCGCTTTACGCCCTCAAGGAATATCGCTACAACAACATCACCCAGTCAAACCGGAACCGGCTGCTGTGGATCGACCCGACGGTGGACGGCATGAAGACCGGCTTCACCGACAATGCCGGCTACTGCCTTGTCACCTCGGCACGGCGCGGCCCCCGTCGACTCGTTTCTGTAGTGCTCGGCGCCAACTCCGAAGCGGCGCGCGCGACAGAAAGCCAGAAGCTGCTCAACTACGGCTTCCAGTTCTACGATACCGTGAAGCTTTACGAAAAAAACCAGGCCGTCTCGTCAGTGAAAGTGTGGAAAGGTGGCGCGAATCACGTGAAAGCGGGTTTCCCGTACGATCTCTTCGTGAGTGTGCCGAAAGGATTCGGAGACAAGCTGAAGGCAAGCATCGAAACCAACCAGCCGCTTCTGGCGCCGATCGCTGCCGGACAGAAGGTTGGCGTCGTGCGCATCGAGCTCGATGGCAAACCCTACGGCGAATTCGCGGCGGTCGCGCTCGAAGACGTGTCGGTGGGCGGCATCTTCGGGCGTGGGTGGGACACCCTGCGCCTCTTCTTCAAATGAGAGAAACATCATGACTGAAATCGTCTACCTCAACGGCGAATTCATGCCGATCGAGGACGCACGAATCCCCGTGCTCGACCGCGGCTTCATATTCGGCGACGGGGTGTACGAAGTGATTCCTGTGTATTCGGGCCGGCCGTTCCGGCTGCCGGAGCACCTCGCGCGATTCGAACGCAGTCATCAGGCGATCCGGATATTGAATCCGCTGACCGAGCCGGAATGGACGCGGCTCGTGCAGGACCTCATTACTCGTAATGGCGGCGACGACCAGTCGATCTATCTGCAGGTTACCCGCGGCGTCGCGAAGCGGGACCACGCCTTTCCCAAAGGTGTGAAGCCGACAATCTTCGGTATGAGCAACCCGCTGTCCACGCCCGCAGCCGAGCTCATCGCAGGCGGCGCGCATGCAATCACCGCCATCGACTACCGGTGGCTGAAGTGCGATGTGAAATCGACATCGCTGCTGGGCAACTGCCTCCTCCGGCAGACCGCGGCCGATGCAGACGCGCTTGAAGTGGTCATGTTCAGGGACGGTTTTCTGACTGAAGGATCATCGAGCAACGTCTTCGTCGTGAAAAACGGCGTGCTGCTTGCGCCGCCCAATAACAACCTCGTGCTGCCGGGAATCACTTACGACGTCGTAATCGAGCTCGCGAAGAAGAACGGCGTGCCGCTGGAAATACGGCCGATTTCCGAGGAGGAAGTGCGTTCGGCTGATGAGATCTGGGTTACTTCTTCGACCAAGGAAGTTCTCGCGGTCACTTCCCTCGACGAAAAAGCCGTGGGCGGCGGAAAGCCCGGCGCAGTGTTTCACCGGATGCACGCGCTCTACCAGGATTTCAAGCGAACGGTTATGCGCGAGACCGCCTGACGACCTACGACGCGCCTTCAGCGCAAGGGCCCAGTGAGCGCCTGCTGCGCTACATAATTTTTTTATAACGAGGAGCGCTGGCAGTCGAACCCGAATCGCTGATCGAGTATCCCTGCGATTTCCCGATCAAGGTGCTCGGCCGCATGCAAGCCGGCTTTGCGCAAGGCGTACTCGCAACCGTGCGTGCGCATGCACCCGACTTCGACGGCTCGACGGTGCAGTTGAAACACAGCCGCCAGGGCAAATACCTGAGCGTCACCTGCACCGTTCGCGCGACCTCACGCGAACAGCTCGACGGGCTGTATCGCGCGCTGTGCGATCACCCGATGGTCGTTATGGTGCTGTAACCTCCGGCGCAAAGTGCAAACCTACTTTGCGCCGAAACTGCAAATTTGAACTGAATCGCGGGCGAAGCCCGCCGATTCGAGCTTGAAACTGCTACGAAACGTCCCGGTAAGCAACCACTGATTCTTCGTAGCCCTTTCCGCACTTCAGGCGCCGGGCCGCCCCAAGCCTGAAGTGCTAACTGGCCGTACCGGCCGAAAGTAGGTTTTCACTTTCGGACGTATTTCTATTTTCGGACGTTGCCTGGCTTTTTCTTCGCAGCTTC
>JBKJPI010000225.1:0-23179 GCA_046595235.1 Burkholderiales bacterium
GCGATCTCGACGAGGGTTTTGGCATCCGAGAGGACGCCGGTCGACGTCTCTGCGTGAACGAAGGCGACGAGCTTTGCATCGGCATTCTGCTTCAGCGCGTCTTCGAGCTTCTGCGGATCGATCGGATGACCCCATTCGGCTTCGACGACCACGGCAGTGCCGCCGCAGCGCTGGACGTTCTCGATCATGCGGCCACCGAAAACGCCATTGCGGCAGACCACGACCTTGTCGCCGGGGCTCACCATGTTCACGAAGCAATACTCCATACCCACCGACCCGGGCCCCGAAATCGGGAACGTCAGGGGGTTCTTCGTCTGATAGGCATAACGCAGCAGCGACTTCAGCTCTTCCATCATGTCGACGAAAATCGGATCGAGGTAGCCGATGGCGGGCTGGCTCATCGTCGTCAGGACGCGCGGGTGTATCTCGGTCGGCCCCGGCCCCATCAGAGTGCGCTGCGGCGGGTGGAAAGAGCTGATGCGTTTGGCAGGTGCGTACTGGTTCATGAGGTCACTCCCGGTAAGGGCCGATCCAAAAAGGTTTTCGCCGTCCGGCCGCGATTTCACGCGTACCGGCTTGCATACGTTGGCTTCGCTGAGTATCTCCGCGGCGGTGATCTGGGAGCCTGTTACGTGCTCGACTTCCATCGCCCAGCGCGCCGGGACGTAGCCCGACTTCACCCAGTTGTTGACGACCGCACGGTCGAGACGAAAGCGGCGGGCGACTTCAGCCTGACTCCCGAAGAGCTCGACGAGACGTTCAGCACAATTCATGAAGCTGAGGCTATCATGTCAAACTGAGTTTGACAAACTACCAGCGGCGATTGCGCGCGACGAGGGGCGCCCCATGATCGCGTGGAGCGCTGACCGACCAGAGTTCCTTGAATGTAAGCGCTGGCTTACAACAGCTATGCGTTGTAATCCAAAGCCTTATCGCCATCCGGCTCGTCGCAACCGGTCGCCACCACCGCGGTGAAGTCGAAGCGTGAACGGTCGAGGAGATGGGAGGGGGTGACGCTCTGCAGGCTGCGAAGAATGTTCTCGACCCGGCCTGGATGACGCTTTTCCCATTCGTGCAGCATTGCTTTCACCTGCTTACGCGAGAGGTTTTCCTGGGAGCCGCACAGCGTGCACGGAATGATGGGGAACTGCCGAAGTGCCGCATAGGCTTCGAGATCGGACTCTTCGCAATAAGCCAACGGCCTCACTACGACGTTTCGGCCATCGTCCGAAACCAGCTTCGGCGGCATCGCCTTGAGCTTCCCACCGTAGAACATGTTCAGGAAGAACGTCTCGAGGATGTCGTCCCTGTGGTGACCCAGCGCGATCTTGGTTGCGCCCAACTCCCCCGCGACACGATACAAGGCGCCCCGGCGAAGGCGCGAGCACAGCGAGCACATCGTCTTCCCTTCCGGGATGACGCGTTTGACGACGGAATAGGTGTCCTGCACCACGATCCGGTACGGCACGCCAAGCGATTCAAGATACTGCGGCAGAACGTGCTCCGGAAAGCCGGGCTGCTTCTGATCGAGGTTCACCGCGATGACGTCGAACGAGATCGGAGCGTGCGCTTTGAGGTGCAGGAGGACGTCGAGGAGCGCGTAACTATCCTTTCCGCCGGAGAGGCACACCATCACCTTGTCCCCGTCGCGGATCATGTCGTAGTCCCCGATCGCCTGACCCACCAGGCGACGCAGACGTTTTGCGAGCTTGTTGCCCTCGTAAACGTCCCGGGGCTTGGGTATCGTTGCTAAAGATTCATTCATCTGTCTATCCTAAGCTCCCCGACCGCTCTCAGCCGAGCATGACGCTGCGTCCTCCATCCACCGCGAGCACCTGCCCCGTGATGAATGGCGCCGCTGTCAGGAGAAATTCGACCGTTTTCGCGATGTCGTCGGGCTCGCCGACGCGCTTCAATGCCGTCTGGTTCATGATGCGCTGGCGCGCGAGATCGTCTTTCCAGGCTTCGTCATCGGGCCAGAGGATCGTCCCCGGAGCCACGCCGTTGACTCGCACTTCGGGGCCCAGTTCCCGCGCAAGGGAGCGCGTGAGCGCGACCAGCCCGCCTTTCGCCGTGTTGTAGACGACGTAGCTTTTCATCGGGAAGTCGGCGTGAATGTCGATGATGTTCACGATCGAGCCATGATTTTTCCTGAGCTCCCGCGCGGCGGCCTGCGAGAGGAACAGCGGCGCTTTGAGGTTGGTGCCGATGAGATCGTCCCACGCTTTGTCATTCACTTCCCCCATCGGCGTCGCATAGAAGCTCGAAGCGTTGTTCACCAACGCATCGAGCCGGCCAAAGGCTTTGAGTGCGTCCTTTATGAGCCCGGCGAGATGCGCGGGCTTGAGAAGATCCCCCTGAATGAGGGCGACCGAACCGGCACGGACTTTCACGAGGTCGTCCTTCAACGCCCGCGCTTCCACCGAGCTCGAGCGATAGTGCACAACGAGATTCGCGCCGCAGCCGTGAAGGCGCCGGGAAATCGCTGCGCCTACGCGGCGCGCCCCGCCGGTGATCAAAACGACTTTCCCTGCCAGTAAGCCGCTCATGTCACCCGCTCGACTCGCGCAAAATGTTGTTTATTTTAGCAAGTTAACCCATCATCGGCCGCGTCATGCTGCCGGCTTCGCTGTCTCACCTGCCCGCTCCGTCTCCTGAAGCCGAGGCCGTAAGTGCCAGCCTCCGCGCCCATATCGTGGCCGAGCTCGAGAAATCCGGCGGCTGGTTGAGCTTCGCGCGCTTCATGGAGCTCACCCTCTACACGCCGGGGCTTGGTTATTACAGCGCGGGCAGCACCAAGCTCGGGCCGGCCGGGGACTTCGTCACCGCCCCGGAACTGTCGCCGCTTTTCGCGCGCTGCCTCGCAAGACAGATCGCTCAGCTGCGCGAGGCCGGCATTCCGGATGTGATCGAGCTCGGCGCCGGCAGCGGGGCTCTCGCTGGCGGGCTGCTGGAAGCGCTCGCAGCCCTCGACCGGCTCCCCGAGCGTTACCTGATCCTCGAAGTAAGCGCCGATCTCCGGGCACGCCAGCGTGCGCGCCTTGACGCGCTTCCACCTGAGCTCCTCGAACGCGTGCAATGGCTCGAGATCCTTCCGCGAGACCTTGAAGTTGTACTCGTCGCGAATGAAGTCCTCGACGCGATACCGGCGCACCTCATACGTCTGCATGCCGGCAAAATCGATGAAGTGGGCGTGACGGTGACGGGCGGGGCTTTTGAGCGCGCCTATCGACCCGCTGCGGGCGAGCTCCTGAAAGCAGCCGCAGCGCTGCAGCTCCCCGACGATTACGAAACGGAGATCAACCTTGCCGCGCCCGCGTTCGTAAAGAGTTTTGCACGCATCATCCGGCGCGGCGCGCTCATCTTCATCGACTATGGTTTCCCCGCCGCGGAGTACTATCATCCGCAGCGTTCGCGGGGCACGCTCATGTGCCATTACCGGCACCATGCGCATGACGATCCTTTCACCCTGCCGGGTTTACAGGACATCACGGCGCACGTCGATTTCACGGCGATTGCTGCAGCCGGCGCCGAAGCAGGCTCGAGTATTCTGGGCTTTGCAACGCAGGCGCAGTTCCTGATCAACGCCGGCATCACCGAAATTCTTGCGGAGACGCCCGCCGCCGACGTGCGGGCTTACGCGCCGCTCGCGGGTGAAGCGCAGAAGCTCCTTTCGCCTGCGGAGATGGGCGAGCTCTTCAAAGTGCTGGCTCTGGGTCGCGGCATCCACGAACCCCTCCTCGGCTTCGCCCGCGGTGACCGGACGCACACTTTGTAGATGGACTCTGCCATCGTTCTCAGCCCGAGCGCGTGGGCGGCCGTCGCCGCCGTAATGTTCGTCGCAGGGCTTACGCAGGGCGCACTCGGCTTCGGCTTTCCCACCATCTCCACGCCGATCCTCGTACTGATGACCGACGTCAAGACAGCGATCATTCTCAATCTGCTGCCGAATTTCGTGGTGAACTGCATCGGGGTCGCGCGCGGGGGAAACTGGAGCGCGAGCCTTGGACGGTACTGGCCGGTTGCCGCATGGGTGCTTGCGGGCTCGTTTCTCGGTGCCATAGTCCTCATCCACGCACCGCAGGATCCCATCCGCCTGCTGCTCGGCCTCGCCATCTTCGCCTATCTTTACCAGGGGCTTCTCGCCCATCTCGACTGGTCATGGCTTTCGCGAAGGCGGCGCCTTTCGGCGATGGCCTTCGGACTCACGGGCGGCTTCTTCTCGGGGACAGTGAACCAGGCACTTCCGCCGCTCCTCATCTATTTCACCCTGCTCGGACTCGAAGTGACGGTGATGACCCAGATCCTCAATCTCTGCTTCCTCGGCGGCAAAGTCGTGCAGGCCGCAACGCTCGGCGCCGCGGGAGAGATTCGCGTGGCGCAGGCGCTTGCGAACGTGCCGCTCACGCTGGTCGGTCTCGCAGGTCTTTTCGCAGGTATACGCATCCAGAAAGTCGTGGCCGCCGACACGTACAAACGCGTGCTGCGCTACGTGCTGTTCGTAATTGCTCTGGTCCTTTTGTGGCAGGGGAGCCGGTGGTTCTGGTGACGCGGCGTCACTCTCTGCATGCAGCGCTCACCGCTGTCGCGCTCATCCTGGGCGCGCAGGTCCCTGCAACGGCGGCGGCCACCGGAAGCGAGCAGGCGCGGCGCCTCTGGGCCAAAAGCCCGCACGGTGCGATGCTCGAGCGCATCGTTCCACCATCGTTAAGTGCGCGTGAGCTGCCCGACGCGTCATCACAGGGCGCACGGCTCACTGCGCGCTACTGCGTGCAGTGCCACCATCTCGTGAATCCCGCGATGCATACATCCGCGCGCTGGAATTCGGTTGTCGAGCGCATGGTGTGGCGCATGCGCGGCAATGGCAACATGGGTGGACTCATGAAAGACATGATGGCCCAGGTAACCGCACCTACGGATGCGGAAGTCGAGACGCTGACGCGCTATCTCCAGAAGTTCGGCCAGGCTGAGATCGACTCGCGACATCCCGCGATGACGACACGCGCCGGCGAAATATTCGCGATTGCATGCTCGCAGTGCCACGCGATTCCCGATCCACGCCGCCATACCGCTCGCGAATGGCCTGCGGTCGTCGAACGCATGAGGGGCCACATGAACTGGGCCAATCTCATCGTCGGATCGCCCGAGCTCAGGACCACGCCCGAGCTCAAGACCGACGAGATCCTGGGACTGCTGCGCCGTTACGCAAGGCCGGAACGGAAACCTGGAAGCGCAACCCCACCCTGACCTGCCGCCGTGACGCCCTCGTCTTCGCTTTTCACAGCAACCCGGCGGCGCTCCGACGGCGATCCGTCAGAGGGTTGCTCAGCCGGGAACAGCCATCCCCTTCTGTACCGCCGGGCGCTGCGAGATCACATCGAACCAGCGCTTCACGTTAGGGAAGTCCTCGAGCCGCGTCTTGTGCCAATCGTACCGTGCCACCCAGGGATAGGTGGCGATGTCGGCGATTGAATAGTCCCCGGCAAGGTAAGGCTGTGCTTGCAGCCGCGCGTCGAGGACGCCATACAGCCTTTGCGTTTCCTTCGTATAGCGCTCGATCGAGTACGGCATCGGCTCCTTGGCCGCCCGGAGGAAGTGATGCACCTGCCCGAACATCGGACCGACGCCGCCCATCTGAAACATGAGCCACTGCAGCACCTCGTACCGAGCGCGCCCTGACGCGGGCAGGAATTTTCCTTTTTTTTCCGCGAGGTAAATGAGAATGGCGCCGGACTCCATCATCGACGCCGGTTGCCCGTCCGGCCCTTCGCTGTCGACGATCGCAGGAATCTTGCTGTTGGGATTGATCGCGACGAAGCCCGGCTCGAACTGATCGTTCTTGCCGATGTTGATCGGATGCACCTTGTAAGGAAGCCCAAGCTCTTCGAGCATGATCGACACCTTGCGACCATTGGGCGTGCTCCACGTATAAAGCTCGATCATTTTTCCTCTCTATTTATCCACGTCGCAAAGTGCAACCCTACTTTGCGCCGAAGTGCAATTTGAACTGAATCGCGGGCGAAGCCCGCCGATTCAGCTTGAGACTGCTACGAAACTACTTCGTGACCTCTCTTACTTCAGCGATCCTGCTGATCGCCACGAGCTTCCCGGGGGGCGTCAAACGAGTTCCTTCCGTATGGCCTCGAGTCGCGAAGCGTTCACGCGCTGTTTGATGTCTTTTGAGCTCGATTTCGCAATTGCGCCCGCATCCACTGCACACGCGGCCTCACGGGCACGGTGCAGGCGCTGCAAAGCGTTCTCGATTCCGCCCTCACGCGCGACGGCCGCGCGGATAAGCTCTTCGAAGCGTTCGGGCCTTCGCCATGCATCGACCGCATTCAGGAGATCGAGCACCGCTTCCGGCGAGAGCTCTCCCGCATCGACGATCGTATTGCCGTGGCGCGCCGCAAGAAGCGCGAGATCGCGCACGGCGGACGGCAGCTTGAGGCGGTTTGCCAGCGCTTCCACAGCGTATGGATCGAGGGCCCGCGCCAGCGCAGCAAAGCGCACTTCGAGCGGTTCGCCCGCCGCGGCAGCCGCGTCGAGCACTGCAAGCGCCTCATCTGCGCGGGTGGGCTCGTCGAGCCATGCACTCAACTCGGGCGCGATTTTTGTCAGCGCCCCGGTTTCCTGCAGCACTTCGAACATGATCGAAGGGCGCTCTTCCATGAGGCCTTTCGAGAACTCCTGCCAAACGCGTTCCGGCACAAGCGCATCGGCTTCTCCGCTGCGCACCATCTCCCGCGCCAGGTCGAGCGTTTCGGGCGCGATGTCGAACCCGAAGCGTGCCGCAAAGCGCGCGACTCTCAGGATGCGCACCGGGTCCTCAGCGAATGCAGGGCCGACGTGCCGCAGTATTCCCGCAGTCAGGTCTTCCGCGCCGTTGTAGGGATCGACAAGGAGGCCCTCCTCGTCACGCGCGATCGCATTGATCGTCAGGTCGCGCCTTGCGAGGTCGTCCTCCAGCGTCACGTCCGGCGCCGCGTGAAACTCGAAGCCGTGATAGCCGCGTGCGGTCTTGCGCTCGGTGCGCGCGAGCGCGTATTCCTCGTGGGTATCGGGATGAAGGAAGACCGGGAAATCCCTGCCGACGGGCCGGTAACCCATCTCGATCATCTCTTCAGGCGTTGCGCCGACCACGACATAATCGCGGTCTTTTACAGGCAGGCCCAGGAGCTCGTCACGGATCGCGCCACCGACTTCGAAGATCTTCACGGCCTCTCGCGTGTACGGTCGCGAAAGATGTTGTAGCGATCGCGTGGGGTTCCTTGCGCGAGCCACCCGGGCGCAACGGCCTCGAGACTGGTAGCTGCACTCGCGAACGGCAGCGCATCGGCAGCAACGCTATCGACGCTCATCGATCTGAGGTTGTCGCGCGTGAGGAGTTTTCCCGGCAGAAGCTCCATTGCGAGCGCCTGCAGGTACGAAAAACCTTTGCCGAGGCCCATCACCGGGCGGCGATTGCCCGTTACGACGCCAACGTATTGAACGAGCTCGCGCAGCGTGTATACCGTCGGCCCGACGAGATCGTAGGCCGCGCCGAAGCTTTCAGGCCGCGGCAGACTTTCGGCGAAAGCGAACGCGACGTCGTTTACGTATACCGGCTGAAAGCGCGCGTTCGCGGATCCGAGAAGAATCACCGGAAAGAGGCTTTGCAGCTTGGCGAAAAGATTCACGAAGCGATCTTCACGGCCGAAGATCACCGACGGGCGGAAGAGGGTGTAATCGAGTCCCGACTCCCGCACGATGCGCTCGGCTTCCCCCTTGGACCTGAGATATGCGCTCGGCCCTTTTGCATCCGCGTTGAGCGCGCTCATATGCAGGAGCCTTCGCACGCCGCGTTGCCGGCACGCTTCCACTACCTTTTGCGCAAGCCCTACGTGCGCCTCACGAAAGCTCGCGCGCCCGCGGCCATCGTGCAAGACGCCGATCAGGTTGATGACCGCATCACAGCCGCGCACCACGCTCGCGAGACTCGCGGCCTCATAGACATCGGCCACGATCACCTCGGCCGTGGGCAGCGTGATCAGTTTCTTGGCGCGTTCACGATTGCGTGTCGGCACGGTGACACGGTATCCGCGCGCAACGAGCTGGTTGCACACGTGAAGCCCGACAAAGCCCGAACCGCCCAGAACACAAACGTTGCGGATGATCATGCGTGCAGGCGCATCAGGGGGTGTCGCCGAGGCTCGGCTCGCGGGCGCGGTAGCGCGGCCCGATCACACCCATGCGCTGCTTGAGCGACTGCAGCTCACGGCTGAAGCTGTGTGCGTAATAACTTGCGTTCGACATGACCTTCTTCACGTAATCGCGTGTCTCGTTGAACGGGATGGACTCGGCATAGATCGCGCCTTCCAGCGGGACCTCGGGACGCCACGCGCGCGCGCGCCCGGGCCCGGCATTGTAGGCTGCCGAGGCGAGCACGGGCTGGCTGTCGAGCGTATCGAGCACGTGACGAAGGTAATACGTCCCGAGGCTCACGTTGGTATCCACTTCGGTGACGTCGGCAATGTTTCGCATGCCCATCTTTCCCGCGACCCATTTGGCCGTCGCCGGCATGAGCTGCATGAGCCCGCTTGCGCCCACCCGGGATCGCGCATCCGCAATGAACCGGCTCTCCTGCCTGATGAGTCCATAGACCCACGCCTCGTCGAGCCCCATTTGCGTCGAACGCACACGCAACACTTCGCGGAACGGCGCGAGGTAGCGCAGGCTGAAGTCGTGCAGACTTTCTGTCCTGTCGGCGGTATTGATCGCGCGATCGTAGAGCTCGTTACGGCGCGCGACCTCCGCCGCAGTGATGAGCTGTCGGTCGTCGAAGCCCCGGATTGCCCAGATCCACTCGCGAACGCCTTCGACACGCAGGTTCAGTCTATACAGCTCGAGCGCGCGACGTATCGAGAGGTTGTCGCCCATTGCGCGCAGCTCCTCCGGGCCGGGCTTGAACGCAGCCGGCGGCGTGGAAATGCGTTCGCCCAGCTCTTCGAGCGCGAGCTGGCCGTAAAAGTTGTACTCGCGGGCAAGCGGCTTTAGCAGCACGAGCGCTTCTGCCTCGCGTCCCGATGCTTTCAACGCGCGGGCCTTCCAGTATTTCCAGGTCGATTGCTCGCGCTCCTTGTCGGTCATTGCATCGATCGCGGTCTGCACCTCTTTCCAGTTGCGCTGCCGCAGCGCCGAACGCGCTTTCCATGCCAGCTGCAGATCGGACATGTCGCGCGCTCTTGCGAACCACGTGAGGACGTCGGGGTCGTGGCGCAGCGCGCCGAAGTAGGCAATCTGCCCCCAGACGTAGGCTCGCTCCTGCGCACTGAAGCCCGCCTCGAGCCGCGTCCAGTGCGCCGCCGCCTGCTGGGGTGCACTCCTCGCGAGTCGGTGCGCCGCATACATCGCGGTTTCACGACCGGCGCGGAATCCGAGGTCGAACTGCTGTTTCTCGAGAAACCCTGCCGGGTTCGACGTGATGAGCGTGAGCGTGCGGTAATCCGGCCCCTGGCCGGCGGGAAGATACTGCGATGCGCGATTCGCGAGCGCGACCTGCCCCGCTTCGAGGCCGACGCGAATGCGCGCCCACACGTCATCCTCGGTAAGGCGCTGGCTCTGCGCGAGCGCGTTGAAGACTGCTGTGCAGTTGTCCGGAAGCTCCTTGGGCAGGAACCACAGGGTCCGTGCATCCGCCAGTGCACCCGGGTTGCCCGATCGAACTTTCGACTGGATCGCGTAACACGCGATATCGGCGTCGTCCCCGGTATAACGCGGGTGCTCGAGATCGAACTGATCCCACTGCTGGGTGCGGCCGAGCAGGCGCAGCCAGTCGGTAAGGAGGGTGCGCGCTACGGGCGCGTCGCTGTAAGTGCCCATGAAACGGCGAATATCGGCGGCCTGCACCTCTTCGAGTCTCAGCCGGAGTTGCCAGTACGCGACATACGGCTCCAGAACGTAGTTGTTCATGCGCCGCGCGTGAAAATCGAGCTTGCGCGCGTCGCCGGCGCGAAACGCATCGCGGGCTGCGAGAAATTCGTCTTCGTTCGCGGCGTGCACAGGCGAAGCGGCAGTAAAGGCAGCAGCAACGAGCATCATGCCGATTGCTTTCAGGAGGGGGGGTTTTGCCATGATGTCGCGTGGAATTCTAACGGGTTTCAACACTGGAAACGGCCGAACGCAGACCCGCAAACATGCGGCCTGAATGTCGAACAGTATTGATTAACGGCTGAAATGACGACGCGCTGACCGCGCGGATCGAAGAATCGAGTGAGCGCGTTTTTCGCGCGTTACGCGCCCTGAGTCAGCCGAGGAACAAACGATAAGCCGGGTTACGGCTTTCATCACAATACGGGTAGCGCAGCTTCTTGAGAAACGTTTCGAATTTCGGCTTCTCGCGCGGCGGCACCTGAATGCCCACGAGGACCCGGCCGTAATCGGCGCCGTGGTTCCGGTAGTGGAAAAGGCTGATATTCCAGCCCCGGCTCATGGCATTGAGAAACTTCATGAGCGCGCCGGGACGCTCGGGAAACTCGAACCGGTACAGGATTTCGTCGCTGACACGGCCGTGACCGCCGACCAGGTGGCGCACGTGCAGCTTCGCGAGCTCATTGTCGGTGAAATCGAGCGCATCGAGGCCGCTCCTGCGCAGCAAGGCCACGAGCGCCTGGGTTTCGCCGCGGTCGCGCACCTGGACGCCCACGAACACGTGCGCTGCGGACGCATCGGCATAGCGATAGTTGAACTCGGTGATATTACGGGCGCCGATCAGCGCACAGAACGCCTTGAAGCTTCCCGGCCGCTCCGGGATCGTCACCGCGATGACCGCTTCACGCGCCTCGCCAAGCTCCGCTTCCTCCGCGACGAAGCGCAGGCGGTCGAAGTTCATGTTCGCCCCGCACGCGCGGGCAACCAGCGTTTTACCCGCGGTCCCTGTGCGCGCGACGTAGGCTTTTGCGCCGGCAACGGAGAGCGCGCCCGCGGGCTCGAGGATCGCTCGCGTATCTTCGAAGACGTCCTTTATGGCCGCGCAGGTCGCGTCCGTGTCGACCAGAATCACCTCGTCCACGAGCTCGCGTGCGATACGAAACGTCTCTTTGCCGACCTGCTTGACCGCGACACCGTCAGCGAAAAGGCCGACGTGATCGAGCTTCACGCGGCGTCCTGCCTTGAGCGAGCGGTACATCGCATCAGCGTCGACCGGCTCCACCCCGATGATCCGGATTTCCGGGCGCAGCCGCTTTACGTAAGCCGCGATGCCGGCAATGAGCCCGCCGCCGCCGATCGCGACGAAAATCGCGTGTATCGGCGCCGTGTGCTGCCGCAGAATCTCCATACCGATCGTGCCCTGACCTGCGATGACGTCGGGATCATCGTAGGGATGCACGAAATTGAGCTTGAGCTTCTTCTCGAGCACTCTCGCGTGCGCGTAGGCTTCGTCGTACGAGTCGCCGTGCAGAATAACTTTTGCGCCGCGGCCACGCACCGCGTCGATCTTGATCTGCGGCGTCGTTACGGGCATCACGATCGTCGAGGCGCAATCGAGCTTCTGCGCAGCAAGTGCTACGCCTTGCGCGTGATTGCCCGCAGACGCGGCAATGACACCGCGCGACAGTGCGGCCGCCGACAGCCGCGCCATCTTGTTGTACGCGCCGCGCAGCTTGAACGAGAACACCGGCTGCATGTCCTCGCGCTTCAGGAGGACCGTGTTGCCGAACCTTCGCGAGAGATTCGGCGCGATTTCGAGCGGCGTTTCGATCGCGACGTCGTACACGCGCGCGTTCAGGATGCGCTCGAGATAATCGTCTTTTTTCATTCCGGGCAAGGGTAGCAGGATCGCCTGCTGTCGGTAAGGAGCGGCCTCGGCGCAGCGTGCCCTTTAGGTTCCGATGAATGATCATCAACGCGTCGATTGTGCGCGGGTTACCCCCCTCCTCGGCGTTGAGGAGGGGTAGGGGGAGGAGCTAGTTCTATCTGCGCTCTGATACCATCACGGCGTGACGCAGGATGAGCTCAAGATAGCGGTTGCGCGCGCGGCGATCGAGCACGTGCCGGTCGGCGGTGTGATCGGTGTCGGAACCGGCTCGACCGCAAATTACTTCATCGCGGAGCTCCGCCGGGTGAAGCATCGCTTCGATGCCGCCGTCGCCAGCTCGGACGCGACCGCTCAGCGACTGAAAGCATTGGGAATCGAGGTGCTCGATCTCAACAGCGCGGTCGAGCTTTCGGTTTACGTCGACGGGGCGGATGAGATCAACCACGCGCTGGCCATGATAAAAGGCGGCGGCGGCGCGCTCACGCGCGAAAAAATCGTCGGCTCAGTTGCGCGCACCTTTGTCTGCATCGCCGACGAATCGAAGCTCGTCGAGGTCCTCGGCCGCTTTCCGCTGCCGGTTGAAGTGATTCCGATGGCACGGTCGTACGTGGCGCGGGAGCTCGTCAAGCTTGGCGGAACGCCAGAATGGCGGCCCAACTTCGTCACCGACAACGGTAATGCGATTCTCGACGTGTGGAACTTACACATCGAACAACCCTGCGAGCTCGAAAGCCGTATTAACCAGATTCCCGGCGTCGTAACGAACGGCCTTTTCGCGCAGCGCCCTGCAGACGTGCTTCTTCTCGGCACGTCTACGGGCATCAAGACCTTTACGCGCTAGGGGACGGCGCTCGCCTGCGGCTCGGGTCTACCACCTTAATACCCGCGGGCCGATCAACGCGCCGACGGCCGACGGAATCAGCATACCGAGCACGTACCACGTGCCGAGGAAAGGCGCCGCCGCCTCCGGACAGTGCAACGTGTAAACGACCGCTCCGAGCGTGCCGGCCATGAGTCCTGCAGCCGCTCCCGCGAGTCGAAGGCGTGTAGGTGCAAGACCTTTCATGGCCCACAGCGCCGCGACCAGCACTGGCAATGAAAGACATGCGATGCCGAGCGGACAGACCAGCCAGGTCTCTCCAAACACGAGCGCCGCACGATTGCCGGGCGCCGCGTTGATCAAAGCAAACGCAGCAAGAAGCCAGATCGCCAACACCGGCGCAGCGAGCATCGCGGGCAGACCGGAGAGACTCGCGCCCGGCCGTGACAGCCGCGACACGAGCACGACGCTGCCAGTCGCAGACAAGGCCACGAAGGCGAACTTCACCCAGAACATTCCGTCTGCCAACATGGCATGCGCAATGTCGGCCCGCACCCCAAGCGCCCCGGCCATCAGTGCGCCCGCACCAAGCAGGCCCACACCGATCGCTAAACCGATGCGCCGCGCCGGCAGCCTTGCGTCGACTGCGCCCGCACCGGTCGCCAGCATGTTCATCAGATCGTCGGTTTTCATGTCGTGTCCCTCATTTTTGCGGCGAGCGCTTTCAATCCGCGATGCACTCCGATTTTTACAGCCGACTCCGAGAGGCCCGTGAGCCGCGCTGTTTCGGCCACCGTGAGTCCTTCCAGCTTGACGTGGACGATCGGCAGGCGCTGCCGGTCAGGAAGATCGGCAAGCAGCGCGGCGACATCGCGTCTGGCGTCATCGGGCTCGATATCAACGGCTGCAACGAGCTCCAGGTGATCGTCGAGTGGATCGTTCATGAGCTCGCGGCGCTGCCGCCGCCGCAGAAGATCGATCAGCTTGTACTTCGCAATAGCATGAGCCCACGCGGTTAGCGGCTGGGTCGCATCGTAAGTATGTCGCTGGTTGTGAATCGCAATCAGGGTTTCCTGCACCAGATCCTCCACGTCGTCGGGCAGGCCCGAGAGCCGCCATCTGAGAAACGCACGAAGATGCGGGCTCAGCGCCTTGAGAAACCCGTGGTAAGCCGCTGAGTCTCCGCCGAGACCACGCACCAGCAAGTCTTTCAGGCCCTCTTCAGTTGCACTCACCAGCATCTCTTCCTTGTCGTTCGCTGCCGGAGGGCATCTGGTTACAGCTACCGCGAAAAAACATACTCGAAAAAAATAATTCGCCGAGCCTGTAACCGCTTGCGGACACACGACGAACTAACTCTGGACCACGCAGGCAAACGAACGCGTGGCCTCTCAAACATTCATACAGGAGTTTACGAAATGTTCAAAACCAGACTTGCACGTGCAGCAGCTGTAGTTGTTTGCCTGAGCGCCGGTGTTGCAAACGCCCAGTCGACGTTCCCTTCCAGCCCGAACGAATCGAAGCCCTTCTCGTTCTCTTACGACAGCATGCGCGATGTGCGTTCGAACGCCGCCTCTCAACCGGCCCCGGCCATGCCGAGCGAAGCGACCGCGCACTCGGTCCCTGCGAGAGAGCGCTCGGTCATGGCAGACCGGATGTCCCGCATCTACGGCAGCGTGTTCCCGTCCTCGCCCAATGAATCGGGTTCGATGTAAGCGCCAGACACTCAACCCACACACCACAACAAGGAGTCTGTCATGAATTCACGCAATTTCGCAGTAACCGCTGCCGCCGTAGCCGCGCTTGTCGCCGGCGCCGCACTCGCGCAGGACAAGGGCGCTTCAATCAAGGGCGAAAAGGAACGGTGTTACGGCATTTCGCTCGCCGGCCAGAACGATTGCGCCGCAGGCGCCGGGACCACCTGCGCCGGCACCAATAAGGCGGACTACCAGGGTAATGCCTGGAAGTACGTGGCTAAGGGCACCTGCGAGGCGAAGACCACCCCCACCGGCATGGGATCGCTCAAGCCTGTCAAAAGCTAGCCGATTAAACGCCGTCCACCATGCCCCTTTCCGCCGGTCTCTCCCTCAAGCCTCGGCACTTCAACGAGGCGCTGAGCTCGACGGCGGAAGGGCTGTGGCTGGAGGTGCATGCCGAAAACTACATGGCTGCCGGCGGCCCCCACCTGGGTTGGCTGGAAGCTATCCGCGCGAAACATCCGGTTGCGCTGCACGGCGTAGCCTTATCCCTCGCTTCCGATGCGCCGCCCGACATACAGCACCTGCAGCGGCTCGCTGCGCTCGTGGATCGCGTCGAGCCCGCGATCGTGTCAGAGCATCTGGCGTGGTCAACGTGGCAGGGTGCTTACTTTCCCGACCTGCTGCCCTTCCCCCGCAGCTCGCAGGCGCTTGCCCGGATCATCGACAATGTAAGCCGCACGCAGGATGTGTTGCGCCGGACCATTGCGATCGAGAACCGCTCGCATTATCTGCACATCGACGGCCACGCCTACGACGAGCTCGAGTTCCTCACCGAAATTGCACGCCGCACCGGCTGCGGGTTGCTACTGGACGTGAACAACGTATACGTGAGCGCCCGCAACCTTGGATTCGCGGCTGTTGCTTATATCGATGCTTTTCCCGCGTCGCTGGTTCGCGAGATTCATCTCGCGGGCCATTCACCCGATCCGGCACTGGGCGAGGCACTGTTGATCGACTCGCACGATGCGCCGGTCTGCGCAGAGGTCTGGGCGCTCTACGAAAGGCTCATCCAACGCATCGGTCCACGTCCGACCCTGATTGAGCGTGACGGCAACGTCCCGGACTTCGAAACTTTGCTTGCCGAACGGCAGCGCGCTGAAGCGGTGATGGGCGCGCCGTGCGCGGCCCTGAATGAGCGTGCGGCATGATGCACCCGACAACGGTCAGGCTTTCGCGATTTCAGGATGCGTTTGCGCGCGCAGTCACGGCCGGCAATACGGCTCGCGAGTGCGGCGAAGATGACGACTGCATCGCGCATCTCGTTTCTCAGCCTGGGTTTTCGGTCTATCGCAACACCGTTATGAACGCCTGCGTCGATGCTCTGCAGGCGAATTATCCGGCGGTCAACAGGCTCGTCGGTGACGAGTGGTTTCGCGCCGCGGCCGCGATTTTCGTGCGCTCCAATTTTCCCCGGCACCCGACGCTGCTCGACTACGGAGATGGTTTTTCGGCGTTCCTCAACGACTTCGCGCCCGCTGTAGATTTGCCGTATCTCGGAAATGTCGCGCGGCTCGACCGGCTGTGGACCGAGGCCCATAGTGCGCGCAATGAAGCGCCGCTCGACGCGGCCGCGGTTGCCGGCCTCGATGCCTCGCAACTTGCAGGTGCCGTCCTCACGCCGCATGCGTCCGCGCGTTGGGCGAAATTCGAAGACGAAAAGGTGCTTGCGATCTGGAAGCGTAACCGTGGCTCGGACGCGTCCGGCGAGGCGCCCGCGGTTGACGAGGCTTTCGGGGCCGTGATCATCCTGCGGCCATACGATGCCGTAGAGGTCCACGCCTTCGACATCGCCGGCTGTGCGTTTCTCGATGCGTGCGCGCAAGGGCGGCCGCTCGACGACGCCGCCATTGCGAGTCTCGAGGCTGATCCCGGCGCCGATTTGACCGGGCTGATGGCGCAGCTGCTAACCGCGGGTGCGTTCGGCGCACTTGAAACTCCCCGACCCCCTGCCACAGGAGAAATGTCATGAAATCGTCAGCCACGATTGACGTGCCCGCTTCGCACGCAGGACTGCGCGGAAAATGGAACCGGATTGCCGATGCGCTGACGCAAGCGATCAGTCACGCGCTGCTCGCACTGGCTGCACGCGTGGCGATCGCCGGAGTCTTCTTTCTATCGGGACGCACCAAGGTCGAAGGTCTCCTCACCGTCAGTGACAACGCATACACGTTGTTCAGGGAGGACTACAAGGTTCCTTTGCTACCTCCCGAGCTCGCGGCGCATTTTGCAACTTATGCGGAGCATCTCTTTCCTGCGCTGCTGCTGGTGGGTCTTTTCACGCGCCTGTCAGCTCTCGCGCTACTCGGCATGACTGCAGTCATCCAGATCTTCGTTTATCCCGACGCGTGGCCAACCCATTTATCGTGGGCCGCATTGCTGCTTTATCTCGTGGCCCGCGGCGCGGGTCCGTTGTCGATCGACCGAACGCTGGGGATCAAGTGAGGGCGGGGCCGCGGCCGGCGGTAGAATCGCCGTTCCGTTAATCATGGGAGCCTCCGCATGGCCCGCACCGTTCACTGCATCAAGCTTGGCCGCGACGCCGAAGGCCTGGATTTCCCGCCGTACCCCGGTGAGCTCGGCAAGCGAATCTACGAGGGCGTCTCGAAGGAAGCGTGGAAGCAGTGGCTCGAGCACCAGAAAATGCTGGTGAACGAGAACCGGCTGAGCCTCGCGGACAAAAAGGCGCGCGACTATCTTGCGCAGCAAATGGAGAAGCACTTCTTCGGTGAAGGCGCCGAGCGCGCCCAGGGCTACGTGCCTCCACCCACCTAACGGAAAACGGCCACGTCCGAAAGTGCAGATCTACTTTCGGCCGACCCGGCAAGTTAGCACCCAGCCTTCGGGCGGCCGGGCGGCTGGGTGGATACACAGCAACACCTACGAAGAAACGAACGCAGCGCAACCGGTGTTTCGTAGCAGTTTCAAGCTCGAATCGGCGGGCTTGGCCCGCGATTCAGTTCAAATTAGTGGTTCCGGCGCAAAGTAGGTTTTCACTTTGCGACGTGTGGTGCACTTTGCGGCGGGAAGATTCTAACTGCTTAATGGCAGATCGAGGGTCGCGTGAAGCTTCAGCGTCGCGATCATCGGGTGACCCCCGCGCGGCTTCTCGAGATAAAAGCCCTGCACGCAGTCGACGCCGAACGTCTTCAGCATTTCCAGCGTCGCTTCGTCTTCGACGCACTCCGCGATCGTCATCTTGTTGAGCCCCTTTGCCACCGAGACGATCGCTTTTACGAAAAGCTGGTTGTCGCGGTCCTGCGCAAGGTTGCGGATGAAGAGGCCGTCGATTTTCACCGCGTCCGCCTGCAGGTGCTTCAGATAGGCAAACGACGAGAAGCCGGTGCCGAAGTCGTCCAGGCAAACCACGCAGCCCGTCTGACGCAGCGCTTCGATGAAGCGCTGCGCATCGTGAAGGTCGGAAACCGCAGAAGTTTCGGTCAGCTCGACGAGCAAACGGCGTGGGGCAACGTTGTGGCGCTTCAGCTGCTCGGCAATGAATTGCGGAAGCGTCGGCTCGTCGAACGAACGGCCTGAGATGTTCACGGCAAGCGCGGGGATCGAACTGTTTTCCGCGAGCATGCGGATCGATTCCTTCAGCACCCATCGGTCGATTTCGATGATCTTGCCCGACTTCTCAGCCAGCGGTATGAACTGATTCGGCATGAGGAGCTGCGTCTCGTCCTCCGCGTCACGCATGCGCACGAGCACTTCGAAGTGCGAGAGCGAGCGATCGGACGTCATGTAAATGCCCTGGTACTGCAGGGTCATGAGACGGTTCTCGAGCGCATGAAGGATGCGGTCGTTCCACGACAGCCGCGAGACCATCTGCATGGAAGTGTCGAGCTCGCTGCGGTAGACGCGCCACGCGTTCTTGCCTGCTTCCTTCGCCATGTACATCGCCATATCCGCCCGTGCAATGAGGTCTTCGGGGTTATCCGCATGATCCGGATAAACCGCGATGCCCACACTCGTTGTGAGCCGAAGGTTCTCTCCTTCGAACTGGAAGCGCACCGTCGCGATCGAGCGCGTAATGCGTTCGGCGAGCACGCGCAACATCTCGTCCGAGATGTCCGGAACCAGGATCGCGAATTCATCACCGCCGAGCCGGCTGAAGAGCTCGTTTCTCCGGACCTGACCTGCGACCTCGCCGGCGACGCGGATCAGCATCGCATCGCCCGCGCGGTGCCCGAAGGTATCGTTGATGTATTTGAAGTCGTCGAGATCGAAAAAGAGCAGTGCCAGGCGCGAGCTCTGCCGATGCGCTTCCGCGATCATCCGCGAAAGCTCTTCGTTGAAGCGGTGGCGGTTATAGAGCCCGGTCAGTGCGTCACGCTCGGCAAGGTAGATGAGCTGCTCGGCGGTCTGGCGCTCGTGTGTGATGTCCTTGAAGAGCCACAGGTAGCCGACCGGGCGGCCTGCAAGGTCATTAACTGCATGGCCCTGCTGCATTACGAGGCGGCCGTCGGTCATCGCAAGCTCGTATGTGCCCGAGAGCTCTCCGGCGCGCGGCTGCACCAGAAGGTTCGCGATCTGCTGGTCCGCGCGTGCGAGGAGGCCTCTGCATGCGGCCACGAGCTCCTGCGGAGGGCGGCCAATCACGCGCGTGCCTGCGGGCAGCGGGAACATTTGCCCGAAAGCCGGGTTGCTGTACACGATGCGATCGTCGTGCGAAACGAAGAGGATGCCCATGTCCATCGCCGCCAGAAGAGCGGACAGGCGCGCATGCTCATCCTGAGCACGGCCGAGATACTCCTGCTGAACGCTTTGCGAATCCCTGAGCTCGACGACCGTCGTCTCGAGCTTGAGCTCCGCTTCCTTGCGCTTCGTAATATCCCGGATACTGATGCGAATGCCGCCATAACCCCCGGCGCTGTCGTAGATCGGCCGCCAGTCAGCCGCCGCCCAGAACTCCACCCCATCCCGTCGTCGCGCACCGAATTCAAAGTCGTTGCCGGTTTCTCCGCGCAGCGCCTTGCGGATCTCGCGCATCGTGCGAGCCGTGTCACGCGCACTTACGAATGGCGCCGGAAAGTTTTCCATCAAGAGGCACTGCCCGGGCGTATAGCCGAACATGTCGTTCACCCGGGGGTTGATCCAGGTGAGCTTGCCCGCCGCGTTGATCCACAACTCGCAGTCGTAGCTGTAGTCGGCGATTGCAGTGAACTTGGCTTCACTCTCGGCAAGCGCCTTGATCCGGCTCGCGAGCGACTCCGCCATCGTGTTGAAGGCGTGGGTGAGCTGCGCCACTTCGTCGCCGCCGCGGACCGGCAGCCGCACATTGAGGTCCCCCGCAGCGAGCCGGGCGCTTGCGGCCGAAAGCTTCGTGAGATTGCGCGTGAGCCAGTAGGCGAGGGCAACCATGAGGACAGCCGAAAGGATCAGCGAGATGACGCCGATCGCGAGGTTGTCCCGTATGAGCTGCGTGCGCGCGGTCTTTAGAAAGCCGGTTGCGAGCCCGATTTCGAGCTTGCCGTAACGCTCGCCTCCGATTCGCACATCGACTTCCGTGTGAAAGATATCGTCCTCGCCATCACCGCTCAGGACGGCTTCACGCGGCGGGAGTGGCGTGCGCTTGTCCCACCCACTCGCGGCTATCGTGCGCCCTTTGCGATCGAGGAGGACAAGATATGCGATTCCCTGCTCGCGCCGGGCCCGGTCGAGCACTTCGTTGATCGTGCTCCGGTCCCCCTGTGCAACCGGCCCCGCCAGCGCTGCGGAAAGAAGCTGCTTCTGCTCCTCGAGATGAATGCGGGTGCGCTCGATGAGCTTTTCATCCATTACGCTGATGCTGTTATAGATGAGAAGCGCCATCATGATGAGCTGCACGACTGCGCTTCCGAGCAGCAGGCGCGTTCGCAGCGGAAGCGCGTTACGCGTTGCAACTGCCACGGCAGCCCCCCGCGGGCGTTCTCTCATCAAATACGCTTCACGAGCACGACCGATTTGCGTTGATAGTTGTAAAGCTCGCGCTTCGGTGTCGGAAGCGATTCGATATCAGTTTCGATAAACCCGCGCTCGACGAACCAGTGCTCCGCACGCGTCGTGAGCACGAAGAGTCGCTTCAGCTTCAAACGCCGCGCCCGCGTCTCGATCTCTTTCAGAAGGCGCTCGCCTGCACCCTGATTGCGGAAATCCGGCCGCACTGCCAGTCCCGCGAGCTCTCCTGCGCGTTCGTCGGGGAACGGATAGAGCGCCGCGCAGGCGATCACCACGCGATCGTGCTCGAGAACGAAGAAGCGGTTGATCTCGCTTTCAAGCAGACCGCGATTGCGCTTCACCAGAATCCCTTCGGCTTCGAGCGGCTCGATGAGATGGAGCACGCCGCCGATATCGTCCGGACGCGCGGGCCGCAGCGTCTCGAGCGGATCCGGTGTGACGAGCGTACCGACGCCCTTGTGAGTAAACAGCTCGAGGAGCAGCGCGTCGTCGATATGGCCGGAAATGAGATGGACGCGCTTCACACCCTCTTCGCAGGCGCGTACTGAGGACGGCAGATAGAAATGAACGTCGGTTTCACCGGCGCGCCCGCGCGCGATGCGCGATTTCGCCTGTTTCACGGTGAGCTCGCGCAGAAGCTCGCCGCGACGGCCCAGGACGCCCGGGGTGTCCATCATGAAGATGAGTTTCTCCGCCCCGAGCGCAGTGGCGGTGGCAGCCGCCACGTCTTCGAGCGCGAGGTTGAAAACTTCACCCGTCGGCGAATAGCCCAACGGGGAAACAAGCACGAGCTCGTTGTCCGCGAGGCGCCTGCGAATCGCCGTCGCGTCCACCTTGCGCACTTCTCCGGTATGCAGATAGTCGACACCGTTCAGAACGCCCAGCGGCTTGGCGGTGATGAAGTTACCGCTCGCAACGCGGATATCCGCGCCCGCCATCGGCGAATTCGGAAGGCCCATCGACAGCAGTGCCTCGATCTCGACCCGAAGTCGTCCGCTGGCTTCCTTCGCCACCGCCAGCGCGATGTCATCGGTCACCCGCAAGCCGTCGTGGAAACGGCTCTCGTGCTCGAGCTCGCTCAAACGCGCTTCGATCTGCGGGCGCGCGCCGTGAACGAGCACGAGCTGCACTCCCAGCGCTGCAAGGAGATTCAGGTCATGAGTGAGGTCTAAAAAGCGCCCATCGGCCACCAGATCGCCGCCGAACGCGATAACGAAAACCTTCCCGCGAAACGCATGGATATAAGGAGCGACGGACTGGAACCAGTCGATAAACCGATCCTGGCTCGAAAGACGCTGGCGGCGAACCTGCTGCGCGGGCGGCGCTTCGCCGTTCGAATCCGGCGACTTCTCGTCTTTAGTGGGAATGGGCAGCTCCTGCCTGCTCGCGCGCGAGGCGGAAGCGGCGCGCGGTGTTCAGGCCAGCGCGCAAGTTTATGCGAGTTTGACGGCGGGGAAAAGTATTACAACGCCTCGGGTTATCCCGTATATCTAACGCAATCTATAGATTGCCAAAGGAAGTGCGGGTACGGCGAGAAACCATTTGTTGTGTCTCTCCGGTCGTACTCCGGACGCCGCTGCGGGCGATTTATCGTCCGCGAGACCTGTTGCGGCGTCAAAAGTCGCCCCATAGCGTTTGCATCGCAGCGAGTGCCGCTACCGACGCAGTCTCCGTGCGGAGGACCCGCGGGCCTAAACGCACCGGCGTGAATCCGGAAGCTTCGGCATCGCCGTGTTCTCCTGGAGAAAGCCCGCCTTCAGGTCCTGCAAGCAATACGATTGCGCCGCTAGGACGATCGAGCTCGGCCAGCCTTTGCGCGGCTCCAGGTGTCAGCGTCAGCCTGAGCACGGCGGGGGGGAGCGCCCCCAGCCACGCCGTATAGCTCGCGACCGGAAGCACTTGCGGCAGCTCGTTGCGTCCGCATTGCTCGCACGCAGCGATTGCTACGCCCTGCCAGTGTCCCGCGCGTTTTGCCGCACGCGCAGCATCGAGGCGCACCACGCTGCGCTCGGTGGAAAGCGGCTGTATCGCTCGAACGCCCAGCTCGACGGCCTTCTGAACCGTGTAATCCATCCGATCGCCACTCGAAATTCCCTGCGCAAGCACGATATCGAGCGGCGACTCGCGACTGAGCGTCTGCGGCTCGCCGACGTTGAGCATTACGCCCTGCCGGGATATACGCGCGACAGTCGCTGCGTATTCATGCCCCCGGCCGTCGAAGGCAGTCACGGCGTCGCCCACCGCAAGTCTCAAAACGTGTGCCATGTGATGCGCCTGCTCGGGCGGTACGCTCGTCGCGCCGTGCGCCGGGATATCGCCGGAAAGGTACACACGCGGAATTGACTTGCTTCGGCTCATCCTCTGATTATGGCCCACGCATGGCGGCGCCCCCGCTTGCTGGCCGCGGCAGGTGCCGAGGTCTAGAATCCGGGTTTACTGCGAACGATCATACCTTTTGAGAATAGTCATTCTTGGTGCGGGGCAGGTGGGCTCTTCCGTCGCTGAAAGCCTGGTCTCCGAAGCCAACGACATCACCGTAGTCGACGTCGTCCCGGAACGCCTGAAGAAGCTGCAGGACCGCTTCGACCTGAGAACGGTCGTCGGCAATGCGGCGCATCCTGCGATCCTCGAGCAGGCCGGCGCTCGCGATGCCGATATGATCCTTGCCGTAACTCAGAGCGACGAAACGAACATGGTGGCGTGCAAGCTTGCCGCAACGATGTTCAATATCCCGACCCGTATCGCACGGATCCGCTCGAGTGATTACCTGTCGCATCCCGAAATCTTCTCGCCGCAGAATTTCTCGATCGATTCGGCAATCTGCCCGGAACAGGTACTGACCGATTACATCGCGAAGCTTCTCGAGTT
>JBKJPI010000240.1:0-7925 GCA_046595235.1 Burkholderiales bacterium
CGTCCGGGTTCTCCGGTAATCGCCATGTGACCGCTCATCGCCTGCACGATGATGTCGAGCGCCGGGTAATCCTTGTACTCGCCGGCGATGCCGAACCCGGTGACCGAGCACTGGACGAGCCGCGGATTGATCCTGATCAAGGTGGGGTAATCGATCTTCAGCCGTTCGAGCACACCCGAGCGGAAGTTGTCGACGACGACGTCGCACACCCGCACGAGATCGTAGAAAACCTGGAGACCGGCTTCGTTCTTGAGATCGATGACCACACTTTTCTTGTTGCGGTTGAACGTGAGAAAGAGACCGCTGACGCCGCGATAGGGCGCTACAGAGGGGTTGCGCCCGAGATCGCCTTCCGGTGACTCGATCTTGATCACTTCGGCGCCGAGGTCGGACAGTACCTGACCACCATAGGTGCCCGCGATGATCTGGCCAAGCTCGAGAATCCGAACGCCGCGAAGGGGTTCAGCCACCTTTTTTGTCACTCCTGTCCATCACTTCTTCTCGTCCCTTTTACGTTACTCGCACCCTATAGCCCCAGGCCCCGCGCGATGATGTTCTTCTGGATCTCCGACGTGCCCGCCCCAATCGTCGCCAGGCGCGAATCGCGGAAAAAGCGCTGCATCGGATACTCCATGCAATAGCCGTAACCGCCGAGGATCTGCAGCCCCAGGTCCGATACGGCCTTGTAGGCTTCGCCTGTGTAGAGCTTGAGCACCGCGGCATCCGAGCGCGTTGCCTGGCCTTGCTGCATCAGCCACGCAAACCGGTAGACGAGCATTCGCGAAACATCGAGCATGACCTTCATATCCGCGAGCTTGTGCGCAATGGCCTGGAACTTCCCGATCGGGCGGCCGAACTGCTGCCGGTTCTTCGCGTAATCGAGCGCGTACTCGAACGCGGCGCTCGCAGCGCCGGTCCGCGCGGCCGAAAGGCAAAGGCGCTCGTACCACAGATACGCGTCGACGGCGTCCCAGCCTTTGTCGAGCGTTCCGAGAACGGCGGATGCGGGCACTTTCACGTCTGAATAGAAGACCTGTGTTGTCTTGATTGCACGCTGACCGAGCGTGTCGATCTTGCGCACGTCGATCCCCGGAAGCTTGGTGTCCACGAGAAAAGCGGTGATGCCCTGCTGTTTTTTTTCAGAGACCGTCGTACGCGTCACCAGCAGACAGTAATCGCTGATGTCCATGCCGGACGTGAAAACCTTCTGCCCGTTGATGACGAAGTGATCGCCATCACGCACGGCGCGCGTGCTGATCGCCGCTGCATCGGACCCCGCCTGCGGCTCGGTGAGACCGAAGCAGAACGAGAGCTCGCCACGCGCGACCTTCGGCAGCAATGCTTCTTTCTGCTCGGGCGTGCCGTGCTGCATGACGGCGTAACCGCCATACGTGAGCGTGCGAAACACCCACATGCCGAGCTCTTCGAAGTGCCGCCCCACTTCCTCAAGCATGATGGCAAGCTCGACAGCGGTTGCGTCCTGGCCGCCATAACGGGACGGCAGGGTGAGGCCGAACCAGCCGTGCTTTGCGAGCGCATCGTAGGCTTCACGCGGCGGGGTGCCTTCGTTGTCACAGCGCGCTGCGTACTCCGGCGGGCAGACGTCGTCAAGCAACTCGCGCAGATGATCGCGCAGTCTCTCCTGCTCGGGCGTGAACGAGAAATCCATCAGGCGTCGAGCTTCGAAAGCTCGAGAACGGCTTTGGCGCGGCTGTACATCGCGTAATCGACGAGCTTCCCGTCGACGACGATCGCCGCAGCGGCGCCGATCTTCTCGACGGCTTCGAATTCCCTGACCACGCGGCCGTAGTACTCGAGATCGCCCGCGGTCACGGCATACACGCGGCGTGCCGGTGCGATCTGCTTCGGATGTATTACCGTGCGGCCGACATAGCCCAGGCGGGCCGAGAGTGTCGAATCGCGGATGAATGCCTCTTCATCGCTGAGGTTGCTGAAGACGCCGTCGAGCGGAAACGGCTTTCCCGCGGCCCGGGTATCGAGCAACACCTTGGATCGCGCGTAAAGCATCTCCGGGCCATCGATCGACCACGCGCAACCGAGGTCCGTCTGAAGGTCTCCATCCTGCGCGCTTCCGATGCAGCTCGTCGCGACTCGCGGCGACGCTTGCAGGAGGTCGAAGCAGCGATACACGCCGAGTGCGCTCTCGAACATCGGAATGATTTCCACGGCGCCTGGTTTCATGCGCAGTGAGCTTTCGAGCTTGTCGAGCAACGCTGCCGTCTTCGTGATCTCTTCGACGTATTCGGCTTTAGGCAGAAATATCGCGTCGAGTCCCGGCCGCACGATCGCCGCGAGGTCGTCTTCGAGAAGCCCTGTCGCGAACGCGTTCACGCGCACAGTGACGAGCGGTCCGCCCGCCGATTCAGCCGCACGGTCGATGGCCTGTGTCACGAGTGTGCGCGCCTCTGCCTTGCTGGAAAGCGGCACCGAGTCTTCGAGATCGAAAATAACGGCATCCGCGCCGCTTTCGAACGCCTTTGCCATCACCTTATCGCGGCTTCCGGGCGCAAAGAGCGCCGTGCGCAGCGCCTTCATCTCCCGTAAGTTTCCACACGCATCGGCGGGTTCCCGATCTCATCGAGCCGGCCTTCCTCGGCCATGACTTCCACGAAGACCTCGAGCGCTTTAAGCATCGGCGGCATGCCGAAATTGACGGCGGTCTGCATGCAGACTTCCATGATCTCCCGCGGCTTTGCACCTTTGCGAAGTGCGCCGCGCATGTGTCCTCGCGACTGGGTCTCTTCCCCGACCGCGAGGCAGTCGCCGATCATGCACAGCAGCCGCGTCTTGTCGTCGACGATACCGCGCGAATACATGGCGCCGTAGCAGAACCTCACCCACAGGTTGCAGAACTCCGGGTCCATCGTGTCGAGCCACGACAGGATGTTGAGATGGTGACGTGGGCGCAGGGTGAGACCGCGGCCGGCGGCGAGCCAGCCGTGACGTTCCATGAGATCCTTGAAACGCGGATCGGCCACATCCTCGGGATGCCAGGTCTTGCTCTCCTCCTCATAGGATCGCTTACGGTCGTTGCCATCGAGTGGAAGCTCGGATTTCCGAAGCTCGTCGAGCAGCCCCTGCTCGTTGGCCACCCGATGAAAGATTTCGATCGCCGGATCGACAACGGTGTGACCGCCGTAGACCGTGCACTGCAGGATGATTTCCAGCACTTCGCGCGCGGGCACCTTTGCAGCAAGGGCTGCATTGATGGTTTCTTCGAGGGGTTTGTGGCTGCGGGCCATCGTGTACTGCCCCGTCAGCACGAGAAGGCGCGTGCGCGTATCGAGTGCCGGCCGGCAGCTGAGGCCGGTGATCGCGAAATCGATCCACGCCTTCGTGAAATGCGGGTCGAGCGCGTCTCGTTGCGCGACACGCGGTTCGAAACCATCCGATTGAATCGTACGGCCGACATCGAATGCCGCGTCGCCGTACTTCGATCTGAGTGCGTCTGCCATCACATCTCCATTTTTCAGCGCCCCTCATCAACCCTCAGCCTGCGCCAGGGCGAGGGCGTTTTACGTCTAGCTGCTGCCGAACGTCGGCTTGTAACACCGTGCGATTGACGTCGTTATTTACCTTCGTTATTACCGAGCGCGGAGTCCTGGCTGGCGCGAAGAGCGCATACAACGCTTCGAATTCGTATCCAGGTACGCCGAACTCGGCAACCGTCGGCACGTCTGGCACAAGCCGCGAGCGTTTCGCCCCGGTGACGCCGAGCGCGCGGATCTTGCCGCTCTGCACGCCGAGCATCGAAGGCTGCGACGCGCCCCCCACTTTTTTGGGCACTGCGGACTCGCAAAAAATCCACCGCAAGTTTACATTGGTTTAGTCGGGCTTCACCTCGTATCATCAGTCATCGAGCTGGCGGCGCGTCACGCCGCAGTAAAAACAAAAGCGGGAGGTTTACATGGCGGAGAAAGGGCGTCTGGCGGGATCCGTGGCAATCGTCACGGCGGGTGGGCAGGGCATCGGCGAAACGATCTGCAAAACGTTTGCGCGCGAAGGCGCTTCAGTTGCGATCGTCGACGTCAATCGCGTAGAAGCCGAGCGCGTGTCCAAAGAGATCGAGGCATCAGGCGGCAGGACGCTCGTTTTCATCAGTGACGTTACGAAGACGCAGGCCGTACAGGATATGGTGAAAAGCGTCGTGGACCAGCTCGGCACGGTGGACATTCTCGTCAATGCGGCCGGGGGATTTCATCAACTCGCACCGATAACGGATATTACCGACGACGAATGGGATCGCGTCATCACACTGAACCTCAAGACGTGTTTCCTCTGCGCGCGCGCAGTCGCCCCGATCATGGTGGCGCAAAAGAAAGGGAGGATCGTGAACATCGCATCCGGCTCGGGTATCACGCCAAACCCGTTTGCAGCGACATACCTTCCGTATGGCGCCGCCAAGGCAGGCGTCATCAACATGAGCAAGATCCTCGCGCGCGATCTGGGCGTTTACGGGATCACGGTGAACGCAATATCGCCTGGCACAACTGCCACGCCGCGTGTGGTGAAAGTGCGCGACGAAGCGAGTCGTAAAAGAATCGCCGAGCAGAACCCGATGCGTCACCTCGTCGAGCCGCAGGACAGCGCCGAAGCGGCGCTCTTCCTCGCATCCCCGGAGGCTCGCTACATCACCGGCATCAACCTCAACGTCAACGCCGGCAATCTGATGTAGCGGTTATTCGACTTTCACATCCTTGAGGATTCGCGCGAGGTTCGTGATCTCGGACTGATGTGCGACTGCTGAGGCGTATCGCCGAACACGAGATAGCGTGAACGGCGAAGCCCGGGCGAAGCCGAGCGCCGCCCTAGAACGGAACGTACACGCCGGGCAGCGCGATGTGGATCCTGGGCGGTGGCGAGTACACGCGCGGCGCTGCGTAGTGGTAGTGGTGCTGCTCGATCACGCGCGGCGGCGATGCATAGTGGTGGTGCGCCACGTGGCGATCGTTATGACGAAATCGGCGGTGTCCGCGGTCCTCATTGTCATCATCATCGCCGCGATGCTTGGCCCAATGCTTGTGCTCTTTCTTCCACTTCTTATCTGCATGCTTGTCACGATGATCGTCGTGCCCGTGGCCGCCGCCCGCCCAGGCAGGTGAGGAGGCGACGAGCATTGCTGCAAAAATCGTGGTGATGAGCTTTTTCATGCTGCCCTCCGATTGAGATGTCTTCCATCCCATTAGAGCGCGAACTCATCACCGATGTCGCAACGAATGGCAACCTTGTGTAAGCAAATGTTACGGTGCCTGGCGCGACGCGTTCAGCGCCCGAAAAGTCCGCGCAGCATGTTGACGCCTTCCTGAACCGCGTCGGTCGCTGATGGCGCGCGCGCCGGCTGCTGCGGCGTGCTGCGTTCCTCTGCCTGCCGCGTGGACGTGTCGCCGCGCCCACGCGCACGCCCGCCCATGTCACCTTCGGCGAGCATCGTCATCCCTGTGGATTTGAGTCTCACCTTGACCGCGTACTGCTGCTCCCAGACCTGTTTCGGATCCTTCGGCCGCGGCGGGTGCACGACATTGAGCTCGTCTCCGTACGCGATGAAGTTGAGCATGGCACCTTCGCCTTTGAAGATGCCCGCAGGCACCGCGCACTCGGTCGTCTGCGGTGACATGACGATACGTTCCTTGACGAAGCGCTGCACCTCTGACGGTGGGAGGTAATCCATGAGCGCGTGTCCCATCTCCTGCACATCGCTCGATGACCACATCACGAAATCATTCGAGTTCTCGCCCGGAGCGGAAGCAGTTGCAAAATAGCCGATTGAAGTCGGAATGCCCTGCCACTTTACGTGGAAGGCACCGGCGGAAGTTTTTCGCACCGCATCGAACGCCACCGGCGCCATGAAGTCATGGCGGTCACCCACCGCGAACCTGATCTCGGGCGAGTAATTGCCGGCTACCGTGTGGTCGCCGACGAGCGACGCCTGCTGTGGCACCGCAGTGCTGCTTTCTCGATTCGGCCAGTCGGCATACGTACGATTGCGCCCGGGTGCCGGTCCTGCGGGGCGCGAAACGTTGCGGCTGCGAAACGCTTTCGCATCGGCGCTTCCCATCTTTGCGAAATCGACGATGACAGGCTGCCCTGCGCGGATGGCTTCGCCACAGCCCCAGTAGATCAACATGCGGCCTTTCGGACGCTCGAAAGTCTCCTCGTCCGACTCGCCGCGCGGGGCTGCGCGCGCACCTTCGGGCGTCACCAGCGGAAGGCTTTGGCCCATGGAGAGCCCCACCGGAATGGCGTGATTCGCCCGCGGCGTGCCATTTGCGTTCTGTGCCGAACCGAGGTCGAGCTTGAGGCGTTTGCCGCCCTGCGCGCCTTGCGGCAGAAAGCCGCCAAAGCCTGCGGGCATCGACATGCCCATGCCCATCCCGGCGTTGGTCTCGCCGCTTACCCAATATACGGCAATGGGCGGCTTCACCTGCTGATTCTGCGCGTACGACGACGAAGCGAGCGCGGCGAGAACGGCGGTTGCAAGGGCGTAACGTGTCATGTCGTTTTCCTTTACACGTGATGGCGTCGGCACCACCAGTATGTCACGACGATCCTGTCGAGGCGCGAATGTTTATCGGTTGTGCGTCAATCCCTTCCACGATCCTGATGTCGCGGTCCGCACCGTCGCCCAGCGCCTCGAGCGCTTCCTGGTAGGCAGGGCTGTCGTGGGCAGCGATCGCCTGCGCGACGCTGTCAAATTCGATCATGACCACGCGCTCGTTCATTCCCGACTCGTAAGTCTGCGCAACGCCCCCGCGAGCAAGAAAACGCCCGCCTTCGGCTTGCACCGCGGCAGGTGCGAGCTTCGCGTAAGCGGCAAACTTCGTCGGGTCTTTGATCGAGCGATAGAACGCGATCCAGTATGCTTTTGCCATCGTTGCCTCCTCGGGTGTTTGACAGATGGATTCGGAACAGTCGGGAATGCCGACGTGAACAGAAGGAACAGAGACAGGTCTCCGACGAAGCCCTGGGATCAGAGCCTCGGAATCCCCGAGTCCAGTATGACTTTCCTGAATTTCTCTACATCGGTCTTTACCACCTGCGCAAACTCCTCCGGCGTATTTCCGACGATGACAAGCCCGAGCGCCGAGTAGCGTTCCTTCACTTCGGCGGCATTAAGCGCATGCAGCACCGCTTTGTGCAGTTGGCGCAGCGTGCGCTCGGATATTTTCCTTGGCGCGAAGAGGCCGTTCCAGTACTGGAAGTCGTAACCCTGCAGCCCCTGTTCCGCCACCGTCGGCACCTGCGGCAGTAGTGGGTGGCGCTGGGCGCTGGTGATGGCGTAGGGTTTCATGCGGCCGGACGCGATGTGGCTCATGGTGGCGAGGGGCGTGAGTAGCGCAATGTGCGACTCGCCCGACACCAACGCCATTTCGGACGGCGCGCTGCCCTTGTAATGCACGTTGTTCACCTCGATGCCGAGGCGCGACCATAGCGCATCGCCTGCGAGCTGCCCGGTTGCGCCGGGTATGGCGATGTTGGTCCGCCCGGGATTCTTCTTCGCGTGTGCGACGAGGTCCGGAAGCGTGGTGCCAGGGAGCTTGGGGTTGGCCGCGACAACCATGCCCGTCGTCGAGAACTCGGAAACCGGAGCGAAGTCGCGGATCACATCATACGGCAGCTTCTGGTACAGGGTTGCGTTGACTGCGTGCGTCCCGCTGTTGCCCACGCAGATCGTGAATCCGTCCGCAGCGGCCCTGGCGCAGAGCTCGCTTGCAACCACGCCATTGTTACTTGCGCGGTTGTCGATGATCAGCGTCTGTCCCAGCGACTCGCTCATTCTCGGCTGGAGCAGGCGCGCCTGAATGTCGGACGGTCCTGCGGGGGTCGATGCGACCAGCACTCGCACGGGCCTTTGGCTTTGCGCGCTCGCGGCTCCAGTCAGGATGAGCCCCGCTGCTACAGCACAT
>JBKJPI010000367.1:0-5496 GCA_046595235.1 Burkholderiales bacterium
AACGAACGGTATGCACCAGTCAGTCTTTCGTAGCAGTTTCAAGCTCGAATCGGCGGGCTTGGCCCGCGATTCAGTTCAATTGGTAGTTCCGGCGCAAAATAGGGTTCCACTTCTCGACGTTGGGGGTGCCGGCGCAAAGTAGGTTTGCACTTTGCGACGAGAGCTTTGTGGTACCCTTCGGGCCGACTTAAAATTTACCCCTGACATGCCGGGCCAGCCGCTACCCGACGCCGAGCAACTGCTGCAGGCGCTCATCGAAAAAATGCGGCCCGAAGTCGGGCCGCAGACCGGTTTAATCGGCATACACACCGGCGGTGTGTGGCTTGCAGAGCGCCTCCACGAGGCGCTTCACCTCGAAATCCCTCTGGGTACCCTCGACGTCTCGTTCTATCGCGACGATTACGAGAAGATCGGGCTCCACAAGGATGTCAAGCGCTCCGATATTCCGTTCGAAGTCGAGGGTCGTCAGCTGATCCTTGTCGACGACGTGCTCTACACGGGCCGCACCATCCGCGCTGCGATGAACGAGCTCTTCGACTACGGAAGGCCTGCGAGCATCCGCCTTGCAGCGCTCGTCGATCGTGGCGGCCGTGAGCTGCCGATCGCCGCACAGTTCGTGGGTGCTGAAATCCGGCTCGATACGCCGCAGGGGATCGAGTTGAAACGCGACGAAAGCGGGCGCTTGAGCCTCGCCTTCTACCAGCAGGCCGCTTAAGCCGATGTGGCTCGATCCGTCGAACCCGCAACTCAACAAGCACGGTGAGCTTCACCATCTGCTGACGCTCGAAGGTCTGCCCGCAGGAATCATGTGGCAGATACTCGATACGGCAAAATCATTCGTAGGTGTAACGCAGCGCGAAGTGAAGAAGGTCCCGCTCCTTCGCGGCAAGGCCGTTTTCAACCTCTTCTTCGAGCCTTCCACCCGAACGCGAACCACGTTCGAGATCGCGGCGAAGCGCCTTTCCGCGGACGTTATCAACCTCGCGATTAACATTTCTTCTGCGACGAAGGGCGAGTCGGTGCTCGATACCGTCGCGAACCTTGCTGCCATGCAGGCGGACATGTTCGTCGTGCGGCACGCATCCAGCGGCGCGCCTTACCTGATCGCAAAGCACGTAGCCCCCGAAATCCACGTGATCAATGCGGGCGACGGGCGACACGCACATCCGACGCAGGGTCTGCTCGATATGTTCACGATCAGGCACTACAAGAAAGATTTTTCGAATCTTAAAGTCGCCGTTGTGGGCGACGTGCTGCACTCCCGCGTTGCGCGCTCACACATCCACGCACTGACGACACTGGGGTGCCCGGAGATTCGGGTCGTGGCACCGAAGACGCTCCTCCCGAAGGCGGTCGAGACGCTCGGTGTGCACGTGTATCACGACATGCGTCAGGGTCTCAAAGACGTCGACGTCGTGATGATGCTGAGGCTTCAGAGCGAGCGGATGCAAAGCGCTCTTCTCGCCTCCGCTCAGGAGTTCTACAAATATTACGGGCTGACCGCGGACAAGCTCGCGCTCGCCAAGCCCGACGCGATCGTACTTCACCCCGGACCCATGAACCGCGGCGTGGAGATCGATTCGAGCGTTGCCGACGGCGGCCAGTCGGTGATCCTCCCGCAAGTCACATTCGGGATCGCGATCCGGATGGCGGTTATGAGCATCGTCGCGGGTAATTAGCGAAAGCCGGAACGCGAGTGAAAATTCACATCAAAGGCGGGCGGCTGATCGATCCGAAACACGGGGTCGACATGAAGCAGGATCTATATATTGCTGCCGGAAAGGTCGTCGGCGCCGGTGAAGCGCCGAAGGGCTTCACCGCGAACCGCATCATCGACGCGACGAATTATGTGGTGTGCCCCGGTCTCGTCGACCTCGCCGCAAGGCTCCGCGAGCCGGGTTTCGAATACATGGCGACGCTCGAATCGGAAATGGCCGCGGCCATTGCGGGTGGCGTAACAAGCCTCGCGTGCCCGCCCGATACCGACCCACCGCTCGACGAGCCCGGTCTCGTCGAAATGCTGAAGTTCCGCGCTAAAACGCTCAATCGCGCCCGCGTCTATCCGGTTGGCGCGCTGACGATCGGTCTTCAAGGCGCGCGACTGACCGAAATGGCCGAGCTTCGCGACGCGGGATGCGTTGCGTTTTCGCAGGCGGATGCGCCACTTGCAGACAACAACGTCCTATTCCTCGCGATGCAATATGCATCGACCTTCGGTTTTTCAGTGTGGTTGCGACCTCAGGATCCCGCGCTGGCGGGGCGCGGCGTGGCGCACGATGGTCAGGTGGCAGCGAGACTCGGCCTGCCCGCCGTTCCGATTTTCGCCGAGACTGCCGCGCTTTCTCTGATCCTGCTGCTGGCGCGTGAAACGGGGGCCCGTGTTCACCTGTGCCGCCTGTCTACGGCGGAAGGCGTCGAAATGGTACGCCGCGCTAAAGCGGATGGCTTGCCGGTGACGTGTGACGTCGCTGTTCATCACGCGCACTTGTCGGAAATGGATATCGGCTACTTCGACGCGAATTGCCGGGTCATACCGCCGTTTAGAAGCCAGCGCGATCGCGACGCCCTTCGCCGCGGCCTTGCCGACGGCACGGTGGACGCGCTCTGTTCCGATCACACGCCTGTCGACGACGACGCAAAGCAGCTTCCGTTTGGCGAAGCCGAAGTCGGTGTCACCGCACTCGAGCTCCTGCTGCCGCTCACGCTCAAATGGGCCGCCGAGACCAAGGTGCCGCTCAGTGCCGCGATTGCACGCATCACGAGCGAGCCTGCACGCGTGCTCGGCATCGACGGGGGTCATCTCGGAGCCGGCGCTGCCGCGGACGTTTGTATCTTCGACCCGGAGCGCTACTGGAAAGTCGAACGAACGGCTCTCAAAAGCCAGGGCAAGAATACGCCGTATACCGGCATCGAGATTCAGGGCCGCGTCATCTGCACGATCATCGACGGGCAGGCAGTATTCGACGTCGCAAAGTGAACGTCCGAAAGTGGAAACCTACTTTCGGCCGGAACGGCAAAGTTAGCACTTCAGGCTTGGGGCGGCCCGGCGCCTGAAGTGCGGAAGAACAACGAAAGCAACGAAGAACCGAATGGCACGCAATCAGCCGTTGTTTCGTAAGCTTTTTCAAGCTCGAATCGGCGGGCTTCGCCCGCGATTCAGTTCAAAATTCATCGACGCAAAGTAGGTGTGCACTTTGCGGCCGCAAGACTTTCGGCCGTTGGGTCGCTAAACTTCCGCCCCCCTCGCCCTTGAAGGGCGATTTGTCGGCCGCATCTCTCTACGTCAGCGCTCGTGCACGAGCGATTCCTATCCTCCTTTGCCCCACCGCTTACGCCCACGGATTCCCATGAACCCCCTTCTCGATTATTCCGGTTTGCCGCGCTTTGGCGATTTTCACACCGACCACGTGTCTCCGGCTGTCGAAAGCCTTCTTGCGGAGAACCGTGCGCTCGTAGCAAAGCTCGCCCAGCCGGAGGTTCCACCGACGTGGGACGACTTTGTCGAGCCGCTCGAAGAGGGAAATGAACGTATCGGTCGCGCGTGGGGACAGGTCGGGCACCTCAACGCCGTCATGAACAGCCCCGCGTTGCGGGAGGTTTACAACGGGAATCTTCCAAAGATCACGCAGTACTACAGCGAGATCTCGCAGCACCAGGGACTCTTCGAAAAATTCAAGACGCTGCGCAATTCGGCAGCCTTCTCCGGGCTCAGTGAAGCACAGCGGCGCATCGTGGAGAACGAGCTTCGCGATTTCCGCCTCGGCGGCGCTGAGTTGAGTGCTGAGGAGAAAGCACGCTTCATGGCAATCCGCGAACGCCTTTCGCAACTGTCATCGCGCTTCAGCGATAACCTGCTCGACGCGACCAACGCTTTTGCGCACTTCGTGACTGATCCGGCTGAGGTTTCCGGGATTCCCGAGGACGTGCTCGAAGCCGCGCGCGACGCCGCCAAAGAAGATAACCGCGACGGCTGGAAGTTCACGCTGCACGCGCCTTCGTACGTCCCTCTCCTGCAGTATGCGGACAAGCGCGAGCTACGCGAGCTCATGTATCGACAATACGTGACACGCGCATCGGAGTTCGGAGCGACTGAATGGAACAATACGCCGCTCATCCAGGAAATACTCAAGCTCCGCCGCGAAATGGCGCGCCTGCTGAAATTCGAAAGCTATGCCGAATACTCGCTGGCGGCAAAGATGGCGGAGTCGCCGCAACAGGTGCTCGATTTCCTGAACGAGCTGAGCGTCCGCGCAAAGCCATACGCGCAACGGGACCTCAACGAAGTGTCGGAATTCGCCCGCGCAGAGCTGGGCCTGTCGAAGCTGGAGACCTGGGACCTGGCCTACGCATCGGAAAAGCTCCGCGTCGCCCGCTATGCATTCTCGGATCAGGAGCTGAAGCAGTATTTTCCGGAGACGACGGTGATGCCTGGCATGTTCCGGCTCATCGAAACCCTGTACGGGCTCACGGTCACGCCGGCCGAAGCGCCGATCTGGCATCCCGACGTTCGCTTCTATGCAATCCGCGATCAAGCCGGATCGCTGGTGGGCGAGTTTTACGTCGATCTCTATGCGCGTCCAAGCAAGCGCGGCGGCGCGTGGATGGACGAAGCGATCACTCGCCGTCGTAAGGCGGGCGCGGTTCAGGTCCCCGTCGCGTATCTGACCTGCAACTTTTCCCCACCCGTCGGTGGACGGCCCGCCGTGTTCACGCACGACGAAGTAATAACGCTCTTTCATGAGTTCGGCCATGGACTGCATCACCTGCTGACGCGAGTCGATTATCTCGGCGTCTCGGGCATCAACGGTGTCGAGTGGGATGCGGTCGAGCTCCCCAGCCAGTTCATGGAGAACTTCTGCTGGGAGTGGGGGGTCGTCGAACCGATGACGCGACACGTCGAAACCGGAAAAAAACTGCCGCGCGAGCTGTTCGAAAAAATGCTTGCGGCGAAGAATTTTCAGAGCGGCCTGCAGACGGTGCGGCAGATCGAATTCTCGCTCTTCGATCTGCACCTTCACTACGACTTCAATCCCGACGGGCCCACAACGCCGCTCGACCTCATGCAGAGTGTGCGCGAGCGTGTCGCGGTCGTGCTGCCCCCGGATTACAACCGCTTCCCGAACAACTTCTCGCACATCTTCTCGGGCGGATACGCGGCCGGTTACTACAGCTACAAGTGGGCCGAGGTCTTGTCGGCCGACGCCTACAGCCTCTTCGAAGAGCACGGCGTACTCGACCCCGAGACGGGCAGGCGTTTCTGGAACGAGATCCTGGGCGTGGGCGGGAGCCGGCCTGCGCTGGAGTCGTTCAAGGCGTTCCGCGGCCGCGAGCCGAAGATCGATGCGCTCCTGCGCCACAGCGGAATGACCCAACGTACGTCCGAAAGTGAAAATCTACTTTCGGCCGGAACGGCAAGTTAGCACCAAAGGCTTCGGGCGGCCGGGCGCCTTTGGAGCGGTAAGGGCAACGAAGACGAGTGGTAGGCGTAGCAATGGG